>JAUQZC010000126.1 GCA_030587435.1 Candidatus Baldrarchaeota archaeon
CTTACCTAAAATATTCAGAACTTGACATGTATTTAAACCTTAAAATTTTAGCCAGTTCTGAAGGGTTCTACATCTTTTGAAAGGTTTGTATTCTATTGGTACTTTATCAAATTCTGGACAGTTTATCGGTTCCTCAAGGCATTCTCTAACTTTGTGCAGTATTTTGCGTACGTGTCCTTGAATTTTATGTCGTAGATTTAATAAATTTATTGAGTGAAAACCTTATCTTTCACAATTTCAAAACTAAATGTGCATGTAAGGGCCCGTAGCTCAGCATGGTAGAGCGACAGGCTCATAACCTGTTGGTCGAGGGTTCAAGTCCCTCCGGGCCCACCAATTTTTTGTTAGTGCAGGTGTGATGCAGGCGGAATATGCTTCTTACTACATGATGTGGGTGTTAGGCGTTGGTATAGAATGTTGCTAGGGGCTCTCAAGTTATTGCGGATGTCTACCTGCGCAGGTTAGGCATGTACTGTAATCATTTTAAGCTGAAGCTAAGCAATTGATTAATGTCGGTGAAGATGAGTTCGCGACTTTTCACATTCACATACAAAGCATCCTAGCACTCCCAGCTAGCTCTTACGGAAGAACAAGCTAAGCTTGATCATAATTGATAATAGAAAAACTGTAGTGAGTATTAAATGAGGTGGAACCAGTGGTATAGGTACATCTGTGGGAAACTTCAGTAGTATCGGTGAAATTAGAGTGTATATTGGTATTATTAGAGTGATAGTCGTCATTTTTCGGTTATAAAGCAAGTTGCGAATGTCGCTGGTTTTTAACATTATCAGAATCGAAGTAACAAATGTGATAGTTTCTGCGGTTATATTTATTGGATTCTTTATTCCCAGTTCCATGCCGTATTGATTTGTTGTTATAGGCCAAAAGAGCTGGATTTTTCCTCCTACAAAATAGTCGCCTATTAGCGGGTGTTGAATAAGAGCTAACAGGTAGGGGGTTGCTCTTTTCCCATATAAAGCAAATATTGGAATAAAAATTATGAGCATCACCAGTATTGAATGTGTTGGCCCTCTATGCTCAACGAATGGAATTAGAATGTCTATATCCGGAATAACGGAGAGAGTGAAAATTAATGGCAAGTTAATTTCCGTTTTTAGCATTTTAGACGTTGACTTGCTGATTATATATCCAAGCGATAAGTGACCTACAGCATACGAGATTCTTTCCTCCGCTTCCTTTACATCATCACGGTACAACTAATGTATATACATATCTTTTGACTTCTTTATGTTTTCTTTGCGGTTAACTGTAGTAATTCGAACTTTGGAATAATTAAATCAGCATTTTCGGCTTCTTTTGAATTTTTGGCTTAAGTCTTACCTTTGTTTATTTATAGTATAGTTTCAGTTAAACTTATAATGGTCGGATTCTGAATAGTTAATTGCCTAATTAGGTTTTGTTAAGTTGAGAGCTGAATAGTGTTGCTGTCAAGGCGTAGGTCTCGCATGGAGCTTATCAGAGAAATATTAGCTGAGGCAATTGTGCCTCGGAGCAAGACTAGAATAATGTATCGTTGTAACATGAATCTTCAATGTTTTAATCGATATATGAATGAGCTTTTGAATCATGGCTTGTTGGTGAAGATTAAACATCAGTCTAAAAATGGATTTCTATACAAAACTTCTGAGAAGGGTAAAAGGTTGTTGAAGGCTTTAGATGAGGTGGCGAAATTATTACCAGGTTAAGTTGTGCTAGTCTTCTACTAAGAATTTCCATTCAGGATTTAGTGCAACAGTGTTTGTTTCTGCATCGTATTTAACTATTTTTTGTTGAGCCAGAAGCACTATTGCCTTCTTTAAGCTTTCCTCCGGAACCCCAAGTTTTTCAGCAATTTCGCTTAGTTTATGCCGTTCGAAGTTTCTGATAATTTGAAGAAGCGCATCAATTTTTTTCATGTATGTTTCGACTAAAGGTTAGAATTAGACTCATTTAAATGTATAAGAAGCTTAAATACAGTAGATTTTCTAAGAATTCTATGTTTTCCGCGTTTATGTTCTATATTTAAGCTAGTTCAGAACATTTCGTGAAGATGAGATCCTATGCATATTTAGAAAAATTTAACGAATTTTATAGAAGATTGGTATAGATTTTTCATTCTTATCCCTTTAAATACGGGACCCGGTTAATACTCGGTAGCCGGGAGAAGGAAAGATACATCAGGATGGTTCTTCTCCGCTTCCGATCAGGGAGGGAGTATTGATAGCTTCGAATACTGAAAAATGGATTGAATTTAGGAAAGAGCTAAAAGAGGAATGGAAAAGACTTTGGCGGGAAAGATTCGATGACAAATATAGGGGAGAAGGAGTAGCCGTAAAAAATTACCCGTTACTTTTTGTTGACAAAGGAACGGTTATAGTTGCAACTAAGAAATATAAACCCCCAAGCTTTTCCGAAATAATCAGGAACTGGGCTGAAAACTTCAATGTTACAATTCCCTCCCTGATTTCGCCTCCCCATCCAAGTGTTGGCGGATGGAGGAAATTTATAAAAACTCATATTAGAAAGCCTAAATCTGAACGTAAAGCTTTATATGAAGCCCAAAAGCCCGAAAAGAAGTTGCAGTTAAAGAAGAGCGGAAGGGGCTGGCTTCACAGTTTCTAGTTTAGTTTTCTGATCCCTAAAATAGGTGATTTCATTGGGATATAGGAGTAGATTGGAGATTATAGCTGATATTTTGAAGGCTGCAGGCAACGGTGCAAAGAAGACTAGGATAATGTATTTTGCAAACCTCAGCTATAGTCTACTTGAGAAATACCTAGCCGCCGTAATAAAGGCTAAAATGTTAGCTAGCAACGGCGACAAGTATGAAATTACAGAAAAAGGAAGAGTTTTTCTAGAAAGATTTGAACATTATTCTAAAAAACTTTCAAGAATTAACAAGGAACTAAAGGCAATAAAGTTTGAAAGACAAGTGCTTGAACAGATGTGTGAGGTCCCGTAAACTGCTCAGATGTGATTTGGATGTCTAAGGTAAAATTCCTGCTTTTAATGATAATTTTCGTTATCTTTTCGTTAATAGATGGTTCTTCAACAGTACTCGCGGATGTTGGAGCGGAGGCTGAAAATGCCATAAACGTTGCGCATGCAACCATTATTGAATGTTATGAGGCTGCAGCAAAGGCGCAAGAGGCTGGAGCTAATATTACAAGACTGTTGGACGAATTAAATATGGCAGGAGAAATTTACTCAAAGGCTGTTTTAGCCTATAGAAGTGGAGATTATGACTTGGCTATAGACTTAGCAGGCGAATGCAGTAGCATGCTGGAAAATTTTGTTAGTAAGGCTAATGATTTAAGGGAGGAGGCTGCTGAACGTAGTCGCTGGGATTTTATGGTTAATTTTGTTGGTTCGATTGTAGGATCAGTTTCAGTAATTGCAGTGAGCTTTAGTCTTTGGACATTATTCAAAAGGAAGCGTATATTTAGAGGTAGGAAAATAAGGATTGAAGATTATCGTGCCGTTTTCTTGGTCGTCACATTCATTGTAGCCTTGATTGTTGCTTCTCCAGCGTTGAGTAGACTCCTAGTTTATCCGAGAACCGAGTTTTTCACTGAACTTTGGATATTGGATTCAAATCATAGGGCTGAAAACTATCCCTTTAATATTACTCGAAACCAGAACTACACTATTTACCTTGGAATTGGAAATCACTTGGGTAATTGCTCCTATTATGTGATTGAAGTCAAGTTTAAGAATCAAA
>JAUQZC010000128.1 GCA_030587435.1 Candidatus Baldrarchaeota archaeon
GGTAATTTTAATAATAATTTTTAAAATCTTAAAAACAAAATTAAATCCTAGCTTAAATGTTATTTGAGAAGTTCAAAAAGATAAATTTTTGAAAAATTAAAATGGTATAAAATCTTTTAATTCTCATGGAGATCCATTTTTCGAAATAAGAAGCTATCTGACAGGTTCTATAATGTTTTGTTTTTGCAAATTTTAATAAATTTTGAATAATCTGCAAAAGCGTGAATTAAATTTGTATGTCAACGTTTTCTTATCGCTTTCTTTTTCCTTATTCTTATCATTGTTTGAGCTTTTATTTGCATTCTAAGAGCAATAAGCACAGCTAATAATGCGGCAATGTTAACTGATAGTACATATTTGACTGGGTTTAGAATATGTGCAAGCGGGTCTAAGGGGCCCAAATTCTTTAATAGAATTGCTATTCCATAGGGTAAATAATAAAAGGATAAAAACACTGCAAGTACTATGGTTATCGATATTAGGGCTGGTTTTTCTATTTTTGAAGGTGGAATTCTCCACATTTTTGATAGAGAATCTATTAAAACTATTGTTGCCCCAGTTAAAGGAAACACCACACCGACGGAAGTTAGAACGAGAATGTATTTCTGTAAAATAATTAATGCTTTTTGAGCGTGAATAAGTACGACACTTTGAACCAATAGAAAAAATCCAAATATTGCCACTATTAGATTTATCAAGGGTGGCCGAGACCATCTGTAAATAAAGCTCAACAACAATTCCCCTCGTTTCTTTAATAAAACAGTGTAGTGGGCCCGCCGGGATTTGAACCCGGGACCTCTGCCTCGTCAGGACAGCGTCATAGCCAGGCTAGACCACGGGCCCTTTATTCCAAATTTAATTATGATATTTTGTTGGTGGACCCGCCGGGATTTGAACCCGGGGCCTCCGCCATGCCAAGGCGGCGCTCTACCAGACTGAGCTACGGGCCCACAAACATGAATTGTTAATTCTAGTATATTCTATATTTCTTTTATTTCTAACGTCTATTAAATTTAGTGAACCTTAAACTTGATGATTTTAAGTGATAATTGCAACACTAGATAATTTAATGGTACTTAACTCGTTTTTACATTTTGTAATTTGGTCAATTTTGAATAGTCGAAGGCTTTATGTAAATTCATCTATCGTGGGATGTTCTGTTGTCTCTGCTTTTTCTGATGTTTTAAGTTTTTTAGCTAATTTTATTGCTGCATGTGCTAGTCGCAATGCTTGAACTGCTAAATCTCGGCTTTTAGCTAATATATAGTTTTGTGCTGCTAATATGTCTGGTGCTAATTTTAATTCGTTTACAGCGTCCTCGATGTTTTTTGGTAATTCTTCTGTTGGGAAATGTATTTTCCAGAGTTCTGATATTCTAAACGGTTTTAAACCTTTCTCCTCAGTTTTTTCTTTCAATTTTTCTATTTCCTGCTTAAGTTTCTTTATTTCTTCTTTTCTTTCAGCTAGTTCGTGTTTTAATTCCTGTAACATCTTAATTTGTTGGATTACTTTTAATCCTGCACGAATTATTGCGTTTTCAAGTTCTCTTACTATGAGCTCTATATTAACGTGTTCGAGGTCATGTCCATATGGTAGTTTCATCCTTTCTACGTGACCTACTTTCCCTTTAAGTACTTCGATTAATTTTTCTGCAAGTTGTCTTCCAGGTTTATCTGCATCTGTTGCTATAAGTGCCAAATCCGCGCCTTCAACTGCCTTAAGAGCCAATTCTGGGTTTGTTGTTGGAATTATTGCTGAGATTGTTATATTATATTGAGAACCTAGAGCAAGTTTTTGTACAGCTTTTGAAAGAGCTTCTACATCTGATGCTCCTTCTACCACTATTCTTACATCTATTGGTTGGGAAGTTGCAAATGAAGAAGTTTTTTCCTCTCCCATTATTTGATCCTCACTTTGTTAACCTTTTTATTTTGCCAACTGTAGTTTCTGATCTTTTTTGATCTTCCAAAGCCACATGCTGCACAGTACTTTTTTCTTACGTGATATGATCTTCTGCCACATCTTCTGCATCTTATGTGCACTTTTTTGTTTCTTTTTCCCATGGATGGTGTGCCTTTGCCCAAGTGTATTCACCTCAATTTTATTTTAGTGGAGGTGGTGAGATTATTACTACGTTGTCTCCTCTTACTATCACGGTACCTAGTTTTCTTGTGTTGTTTTCCTCTAATATTTCTTCTGTATCATCTAATATTAAGTTCATATGCATGTCAAATCCTCTTAGTTTCCCTCTAAGTTCTCTTCCGCCCTTCAGTTTTACTAGTACTTGCATGTCTATTGACTTTTGTAGTAGGTCGAGTGTTTTTGATCTACTCATATCGTGTCTCCTCACCGAAAGAATAAATAGCTGCAATTGGCTTCTTATCTTAGAAGTTATTTAAACTTTTCTAGAGTGATAAATATGAAAATTAGAAAGCGGCACTTCTTAAGAAGCGGTGAACTTAAGACCCTAAAAAGTCTTATCGTAGAAAATTTGGGTCAGAAAGCCATAAACACTGTCCCAAAAGGCGCTAACCTCGAATTGATAGTGTTTGACGACGGAACTCATCTATATATGGTAGACGGAAAGCCATATTTTTTCAAAAAAGGCGGAAAAATTTTTCCAACGATACTATTTCTTGATAGCTTTTCAATCGACCTCCCAAAAGTTGTTATAGATCTAGGTGCCGTGGCAAGAGTTAGCAAGGGTGCTGATATAATGGTTCCCGGTATTACACACATATATAAAAAGTTTCAAAGAGGAGATATTGTTATAGTTGTTGAAGAAAAACATGAAAGAGTTATAGCCGTAGGTATCGCATTAATGGAATATGACGAGATAGTAAAATCTGAAAAGGGCAAAGCTATACGCAATATCCACCATGTAGGAGATAAGCTATGGAAGACTATCAATACGATAATTAAAAGCGAGTAATTAATTAGTTAAGTACAGCTATGAGGAGGAACAATAATTGAGCATTTTTAAGAAGATATTGAAACCTTCAAAAAGGGAAGAAGAGGAGAAGAAATACGAAAAACCTGAAGATGTTGTAAAAGTTTTAGAAGAATTAAAGGTCTTTGAAACTAAAGAGGACAAAGTTACGTCAGAAACGGAAGAACTGGAAATGTTGAGCGAAATATATCTTAAAACAATTTCCCTATCAGATTTATCCGATGTTAAATATGTAGAAGAGGAGTTAAAGCACGGTAATATCATAATCCTAAACATCTATCCTTTAGTGGAAGAATCTCCAGTTAATTGTAAAAGAGCTATAGAGAGATTAAGAGCTATATGCAAAGTCTTAAATGGAAATATGAGAAGCTTAGGTGGACAGTATATAATTATTACTCCACATTTCATTAAGATTAAAGAAGGCAAAAAGAAAGGATGACAAAATCAGCGAAGTCTTAATGTCTCCAAATTATATGGTACACGTGTTTCGATTCTAAACTTTTTATGAATGGCGTTTGCAAGACTAACACACTTGTTGTTCTCACCGTGACAAGTAATAATTCTTTCCGGTTTCGGCGTAATTTGCTGAACATAACTAAGTAATTGTCTCCTATCTGAATGACCCGAAAATCCTTCTATGGTATGTACTTCCATTTTAACATTCACTACTTCTATTTTTCCTTCCCTATTTCTCATTGGTATTTCTTTCCATCCTTTCTGCACTCTCCTACCAAGAGTTCCCTCGATTTGATAGCTTACAAAGATTATACTGTTTCTCGGATCTGGTGCAAGAAGTTTAAAGTACTCTACGCTTGGGCCTCCAGTAAGCATACCTGAGGTCGACATAATTATACAAGGTTCACCCTCTACAATATCTGTCCTAGCTTCTTTACTATCCACTTGAACGAAATATTCTGCAAGGAAAGGATTGTGTCCTTCATGGAATATTTTATCTCTTAAACTTCTTGCTAGATATTCTGGGTGCGTTGTGTGGATCGCTGTTGCCTCGGAAATCATTCCATCAATATACACAGGAACTTCTTTAATTAATCCTCTTCTCATGTAATCTTCCAGTACAAGCATCATTTCTTGGGCTCTTCCAACGGCCAAGACCGGTATAAGAACCTTTCCGCGGCGTTCTATGGTGTTGTTTATTATTCTCATAAGTTGTCTTTCAGCATCTTTTCGAGGCGGTATTATATCACTTGGGGCTCCATAGGTGCTTTCCATGATTAGCGTCTCTAAACGCGGGAAAGTATATGTGGCTGGCTCTAATAGTCTTGTTTTTGCGAATTTAAAGTCTCCTGTGTAAGCAATGTTGTATAGTCCTTCTCCTATGTGAAGGTGTACTATTGCAGAATTATGTGAAACGATACCATTAGTTATGAAATTGTGGTGATTGGGCACAGAAAGATCATAGACATATCTGAATTTTGATGAAACCTTTTCTACAGCTATAATTTCATCCCATATTACCTGACCATTGCCTCTTTCCCACGAGTTGCTAAATATTTTTTCTGATCCCTCTACGTTTATCTTTATTTTTCTTAAATTTTCAGAGTATTTGCTTTCCTCTATTAATTCTGCAAATTTCGTAAGTGATTCTTTATCAGAAATCGTAAGTATATAAGCAACACTCTTATCGGGTCTTTTTACAGATGAAAAAGATGATACAATTCCGAATCTTAGTAAGAGAAGTTGAATTGTTCGAGCTAATTTCTCATTTAAAAACTCAAATTTTACATGATTGTCATGTACCTGACCCTCAGCGATGTATAATCCCTCTATAAACTTGACAATTTCAGACTTTGTACATTTAGTTATCACTGCAGGAACACGTCTTTCTGAAAGCTTCCTAACAACGTCTTTAAAGTTTAACTCTAAAAACCTTAGAAGTTCTCTGCAGCCTACGGTGACACAATATTCTCCGCTGCGATTAACCTTTCTTATCCTTATGTTTGGAGGTCTAGGAGCAAACTTAAAGATTTTGAGTAATTTTTCCTTAAACATCTCTAAGGTACGGGGATCTTTATCGTAGAGAATTATACTTGAAAGCCTCTTTTTCCTATAAATGTACTTGTGTTTTCTACCTAACATATAACCTATAATTTGGCAAAGATCTTCACTAGTATGGGATGGCAGAACAACATGAATAGAATTCCAAGCCTTGCTTCGGTTGACATTAGTCTTGAGTTTCTGCGGTTTTCCAAGAACGTCCCATTCACCTACAGTTGCTATCTTATCTCCTTTCTTGATTTGATCTGCACATACTACCTCTATTTTTCCGTTTCTTAACCGGAAGAATGGATGTTCTGGAGTAACCGTTACGGTATATCCTAGGCTTGTGGTTATCCTGTAGAGTTCTTTTGGCGCCTCTTTCTTGAATACTAAAGCCTCCGTTCTCTCAAATTGTAAATTTTCATTCATGGAGACAGATGTAATTCCATGTTTTAAATGAAGATTATCGCTTAGCAAATCACTTATGCTAATTATGCTCCCGTCACCTAAAACAACTAAAGTGTCAGGTGTAACGCAGCCAAGTATATGTCCAGCGTTATGAAGAGTTAATCTTATGTCTGGTGCTATATCAGTTACTTCTCCATATTCTAGGGGTATTGTATGCATTATGGCCTTCTTAACATCTTTTTGACTATATGGCAAAAGTTTTCCTTCTCTTTCAGCTACATCGAGATAATCTAATTGAAGAAGAGTCATAAGATTCCTTGTTGCCTGCGTGCAGTAAACAGGGCCTTCATACCCGTACTTAAAAAGAAAAGGTACAAACCCGCTGTGATCTAAGTGGGCATGTGTAACTATTACTGCATCTAATTCCTCTATATCAAATTCGGGTGCATCTAAATGTGGAAAGGCATGTTCTGGAGAGCCAACGTTTACTCCACAATCAATTAATACGCTACTTTCAGAAGTTCTTACCAAGATTGCTGTTCTGCCTACCTCTCTAAATCCTCCTAACGTTGACAACCGTATCCACTCATCTTTCACTAAAATTGGTCTATGAATTCTTTGTCCTATATTTCTTAAAATTCTCTTGCGTTGATCGCTTTCCGATTGAATAATGGTCCTTATTAAGCTTATAGTTTTGGATTTAATTGGAGGGCTTCTTATTACTGACGGTCTCCAGAAAGTTTTCTTTATAATCTCCCTTAGAGTTACTCCGCTTCTGCCTATAACAAGTCCAGGCTTTTTTGCCTCTATGATAACTTCGCCAACGTTATGGTCAAACATTATATTCGTTACTTCCGCCTCTTGGGGAACAATTTCTAAAATTATTTTCTTTGCTTCCTCTGGATCAAGTCTAATACTTGGATCTGACCTAATAACGATTCTCTTCCTTAATCGTTTTACAACTTCTTTAATTATATCTCCGTTTTCCAGTAACACTTTCGGATTTTTCGAGTAGACAGCTACTTCAGGTCCTTCAAGTTCTAGTGATGTTATCTGGGCATTTTCTGGTAAACTTTCCAATATTTGTTGTTTTAATTCACTGAATATGTCTATGATTTCTTCTTTAGCCAAGTTAATCCCTCTTTTTGAACAATTTTCGTGTTTCTTCAAAAACTCACCTAACCATGCCAGGCATCGAAGCAAGCATGCTTTATTGATTTAAATTTTCTTTGTGGTACCAGTAATTAAAAGGTATAACATTACTAATTTCTAGAATGTGAATTATACGTTATCTAAAAATCGCCTTTATGTTACATCATTAGGTGTGAAACTTAAACTATTTAAAAGTTTCGAAATAGTTATCATCTAAATTACTTCCAAATATAAATAACAGTTCAGAAAATCAATAACTCGGTCGGAAAGAGCATGGTAGTCAAGGTCACCCTAGTGGGAATCAAACAAGCAAAAAAGGGATTTAAATTTATACATCTTGGCCCATCAGAGCAATGTAGCAATTGCCCTCTTTATAAAACATGTATGGAGAATCTAGAAAAAGGAAGAATATATGAAGTAATCAAGGTACGAAACATAAAACACCTATGTAAACTCCACGAAGAAGGAGTAGTAGTCGTTGAAGTTCAGGAAGCGGAAATAGAAGCAACTATAAACAAAAAAGCAGCCTTTGAAGGAGCAATAATAACCTTTCACCCCCAACAATGTTCGGAGAATAGTTGCAAGTTTTTGAAACGCTGTTTGCCTCTCGGTCTGAAAGACGGCGATAGATGTAAAATTGTGAAGGTTATAGATAAAAATATAGAATGCCCGCTGGGAAAGAATTTGGCTCTTGTACAATTGAAAAGAGTGGAAAAATAAAAATGGGGCAAATATTAAATATATTATGTAACGTTAGACTTTTCTTTTCTTACTATTTCTTCAACAAATACTACTGAGTTTATCTGTGGAAAATGTTTATGTATATCTGAAGCTATACCGAGTTTCGCATACTGAATATTTTCGAGAAGAAAAACTTCATTTGGCATATGTATTCTTACTTTTGAATTCTCAATTTTAACCTCGAACTTTTCTTCATCAACGCCTCTCAATCTTCTTCCAATAATGGCTTTAATTTTCTCTAAATCGTCGGTTAGCTTCTTTCTTACATAAACTTCATAAATAATAGTTTTACCAGCAAGGGGATGATTAAAATCAACACGAACCCTACCGCTAGTAACTGTGTGAATAGTGCCAACTTTGTTATTTATTGTAACTCTCATCCCGGGTCTAGGTGTTATTCCGCTTTTTCTAAATTCTCTTATTGGTACAACTTTTATTTTCTTCGGATCTCTTTCTCCAAATCCCTTTTCGGGCGGAACTCTGATCTCTGTTTTTTTACCCACCTCTAAACCAATTAATCCCTCTTCAAATCCCTTAATAAACCAACCTTCACCAACAATTACAAGTTTAGGTTTATATATACCATCTTCCCTATAGATTTTCTCCCTTTTCGCTACATCTTCAAGTGTTAAGTCAACAATTTCTCCAGTTTCTTCAACACGCGCAACGTAATCTACTATTACAAAATCCCCTTCTCTTATAACATCTTTCACTTCAGCTTCACTTTCAGCCATGTTTTAACCCCCTTTGATACGCATTAATCGGAATAATCTCCCATCTTTAAAACTATCGTTTTATACAAGTATTATCTTCCTTTCCTTAGATACCATCCTCTGTCAAGAATGTTTTTAATTATTGTTTTTGGCTGTTCCGTAAGTTTATCCGAGAACTTACTTATCATACCTAGGCCTAGTGGTTCATAAAATTTGTTAAAAACAATAACTTTACTTCCAATCTGGACTAGCGAACCAACTTTAATGATAGATTCTTCTAAGATATCACGACCATAAAGAAAAAGTTGTTCACCCTTTTCGGATACAACGACCCCCCTTTCTCTACTATACTTAGAAATTAGCCACAACCCCTCTAAACTAATCTTAAATTCACCATTTATCTCTCCAAAAAATAATCCCAAATAATAAGGCATTCTTACTTTTTTGGTTTTATCTAAAATATTGCAAACCTCCACTGGTACCAAAAATACTTCCTTGATCCTTCCTTCCCCAACAACCACAATTCTTCCCGATGTAATTTTTTTGTAAATATTTTTCCCAGCCCACTCATTAAGGGCCTTCTCTATTTTTACAATTTCCTTCTTAGTAGCCTTCCTAAATATTATCATTTAACTCCTCCCTTAATCTTAATTTACATATGAAAAAACCTTCTGTTCCATGAATATGAGGGTAAAACCTCCTAGCCTCACGTATCTCGTCTCTAACTTTACATCCAAAAAATTCGGTAAAACCAGGTAATCCATCTTTTAAATCCATCTTTTCTATGGATAGTGGGAACCTTTCTAACACGCGGTGAATTACAAGTTCATTTTCCTCGGGAGCAATACTACAGGTAGAGTAAACCAGAATCCCTCCTTTTTTTAAACACTTTAATAAGGCAGTTAACATAGAAAATTGTAAAGTTGAGCAATATTTTATGTCTTCAATTAATCTACTCTTTTTACGAGATCTATCAATAGGAATTAGCCCTTCTCCAGTACAGGGTGCATCTAAAAGAATTTTATCAGCCTTTATGCCAAACTTTGGCAAATCTCTCGCATCCATTCTGTAAGCAATAACATTTTCAACTCCAAGCCTAGATAAATTGGACCTTAAAGACTTCATACGTTCCCTACTAATGTCAACAGCCAAAATAACACCCTTATTCTTCATTAACTGAGCCATTTGACTAGTCTTTCCCCCAGGAGCAGCAGCTGCATCAATGACGATTTCTCCGGGTTTAGGATCTAAAGCATGAACTGGTAAAAGCGATCCCATACCCCTATGAACATAATAGTAACCCAACAGATATTCTGTAGTAGAACCAAGTGAAAAAGGAGACTTAACAACTTGGAAAGCATAATCAATCCATGGAACTTTCCTTAATACAAACCCCTTCTTGACGAGTCTATTCCTCAGCGATTCAACACTTATTTTTAAGGTGTTACATCTAATTACCGGATTTAGTCCTTTCTCGTTAGCTTCTAAAAATTCAATGGTCCCCTCCTCACCGAAAAGCTCAAGATATCTTTCTATCATGTAGACATGATAACCGTATTTTTCAGCTAATTTCTTGGCTAACTCTCCAACGTCCAAAGCAAATTCACCAGTTTTTGGTAAATACTTATTATAGAGAAATTAACTGCTTTAAGAAATATCATAAACTTATATCTTTAATGCATTCTATGGAAAGTTTTGACTTAAATTTTTATAAAGTAACACGAATGAAAATTTAAGTTTCCAGTATTTCTAGAATATCCTTTTAAGAAATATCGTTGTCTACCTGTCCTTTTGGGTTCAGCGTAACCAATCAACATCGGTTAATCACTGAAGATGTTTAAAAGTCTATACGCTGTTTTCGCATCTTTCTCAATATCGACTATTGCTACATAGCCATTTATCGAAGCACCAGGATTTATAATGGGCACCCCATTTAGCTTGTCAATCCCCCTTCCTTCGTGAATATGCCCATGAATCCCCATTAAAGGTCTATATTTTAAAATAAATTCTCTAACAGATTTACTACCAACATGAAGGCCAGCAAAAGTGAGATCAAGAGCAGTATTGTTTGGAGGATCATGAGAAACCAAAACTATGCGATTAAAATCCTTAACTCCGCTCACAGCATTTCTCAGCAAATTCCATATTTCATTTTCATCCAGCTCAAAAGGAGTGTTAAAAGGAGTAGTAGAAGAACCACCCACACCAATAAAACCAACATCATCCATATAGATTAACTTACCATGAATACAAACGGCACCTTCAACTTTAACATGAACAAGTTCACGAGGATCGCAATTACCTGGGACATACAACGTTTTCAAACCACTTTTAGAGAACATTCTTAAAACTTCGATACCCTCGTCAACGGTTCCAAAATCGGTCAAATCACCGCAAAAGACTATGAATTCGCATCGAAGTTTCCGAGCATAGGATGTGATTTTTGGAACCAGACTGATATTTCCGTGGAGGTCAGAAACAGCGCAAAACCTCATGTCAACATCACCAATACACTCGTGTGATAAATTTTAACCAAAGATCGCATTTACAAATAATAATGTTACTATAAACGGATACTCTTTAAACCGTGCAGTACTGCGCTAAATAAAATGAAAACAGAAGTCTATTAATTTTTACGCTTATTAGATGCCAATAATAGCTAGCTGAGCTGATATCAAAGGTCAAATAATGATTTTTAATGTTTTAAATAAAGGTTCGAAATTAGTAAAATTTTAAACTAAGAAATTCGTTGTATGAATTGCTGCCGAAAAACCCGTGGAGGCTTATAGTTTGACTTATCTTATTGGTGAGGCCCTTGTCGGAAAAGATGAAGAAATAGCACATATAGAGTTAATAATCGGGGAGAGAGATGGACCGGTAGGTAAAGCATTTGTAGAAGCATTTGCAAACCCCAAATACGGACACACCCCATTGTTAGCGGTTATCAGACCGAATCTACCAGCAAAGCCTTGGACACTAATAGTTCCAAAAGTAACTATAAAAAACATGGAACAAGCAGACAAAATATTTGGACCAGCTCAATCCGCAGTTGCAAAAGCAATCGCTGATGCCGTGGAAGAAGGCATTATACCAATGGACAAATTAGACGAATGGGTGATAATTGTAAGCGTATTCATACATCCAAAAGCAAAGGATGACAGAAAAATCTATAACTACAATTATAGCGCTACAAAGCTTGCTCTTAAGAGGGCCCTAACAAATTACCCATCTTGGGAGAAAATCGCATATGACAAGGATAGGGCGGTGCATCCAATTATAGGTTATAGAATGAATCATCGGCTTTGGAGACCACCATATCTACAAATAGCTCTGGACATACCAGACATAGAAAAAACAATTCAAATTATCAAACAAGTACCGAAAAGCGACAGAATTATCCTAGAAGTCGGAACACCACTAATTAAGAAATACGGAACCAAAGTAATAAGGGATATACGAGAAGTAGCTAAAAACAAGTTTATAATAGCAGATTTAAAAACATTGGATGTCAGCCAAGTAGAAGTTGATATAGCTTTTGAAGAAACAGCAGACGCCGCCGTAGCAAGTGGATTAGCAGCAACAGAGTCCTTGGATAAGTTTGTTTACGAAGCAAAAAGACTAGGGATATATGCCTTCATAGATATGATGTACGTGGAAAATCCTCTAGAAAAACTAAAAACATTAAAACAACCGCCAGATGTAGTAGTATTACACAGAGCAATAGATGTAGAAACAAAAGAAGACTTAAGATGGACTTGGATTAAAAAAATAAAAGAGGAATATCAAGGAAAAATACTTATAGCAGTAGCAGGAGGTATAACGCCACAAACAGTTCCAGAAGCCCTAAAAAACGGAGCAGACATCTTAATAGTGGGAAGATATATAACTCAAAGCAAAGATGTTGAAAGATCCACAAGAGAGTTCTTACTCAAAATAGCAGAACACACACCAAAAGAACCAGGGGACATAGATCTCTTCAGAGTTCATGTAGAGTAATAAAATTATCTTCACGGAAACATAGCAAAACTTAATAAACCGATGCGTTCTTCACTTTACTGCACAGTGCAAAAAGATAAAAAACGTTTATATAATGATCTAAATTCACATAACAAGAAGTAACAAAAGATATGAGAGTGACGAAAATGCCGAAGAAATTTACATACAGAGGATATACCCTAGAAGAACTACAAAAAATGTCAATGGACCAGTTTATCAACCTACTGCCAGCAAGACAACGCCGATCTCTATTACGCGGCTTAACACCACAACAAAGAATCCTACTAGAAAAAATAAGAAAGGTTAAACGTCTACAACAAAAAACCAAAAAGAAAATAGTAATACGGACACACGTCAGAGATATGATTATAC
Source organism: Candidatus Baldrarchaeota archaeon (assembly GCA_030587435.1). The sequence goes on from JAUQZC010000128.1 coordinate 12,331, forward strand.
TACCGGAGATGGTAGGATTAACAATAGCCGTTTACAATGGAAAGGAATTTATTCCAGTAGAAATAAAACCAGAAATGATCGGCCACTTTCTAGGAGAATTTTCACCAACATGTGTACGCGTTGAACACGGAGCACCAGGAATAGGAGCCACACGATCCTCTATGTATGTTCCACTGAAGTAAACCAATAATTAACTAAAACTACAAAACTATAATTTTGCCTACTATTATTCTTCTACTAGGAAACCGTGTTCTTTCAATCGTTGATATATTTTTCTAAATCCATCGCAGTTTTTCCAATCTGCTTTATATACGCATTCCCGACAGACCTTTTGGATGCTGTTCATTCTGTACAGCCCAAAAATGCTATTTATTGCGCCATAAACATTTAGAAAAAGGAAAACTCTCAAAATGATGTGAACTTTTAGAGTAAAAATTCCAATAAATATGAAACCAAACCCTGCTCCTAAACCTATTTTTGCTAATAACCTCAAAAATGTGATTTGCCTTGTTTTACATAATATATTAACGATATTTATAGAAATCAGAGCTATACCGACAGTATGTACGTCTTACATGACAAACTGGTCGAGAAAAACGAAGAAAAAAGCAGTACTGTAGCTAAAAATATTGGGATATCAAGTAAGCACCCCTTGCATAATTTTATATTCCCAAAAACAAAATAGTGGCTTCTAAAATACTTACAGTCGAGGTGATGCGAGAGAAGAAAAGGATCCAAGTCTCTACAGAAAGTACGCAAGTGTCTGAGAATTCTCCTAAACTTTAACTTCAGAAAACGTCGCCCCCTAGAATATAAAATAAATAAAAAGCAAAATGGATTTGTTAAATGCTGCCACCTATAAATGGTATACCCCATCCTATGAACAAAGCTACACCGAGGGCGATTACTAAGGGTATTAATCCTGCAAGTAACCAAGCAAGGATTGCTTGTCCCCATCCCACTTCATGCCTCGTTTTTATAAAGTACCACTGCAAAATACATCCAAGACATGGTATTACGCTGACAATTGCCATAAGAAGCACTGTAACAAACACCCTGCCAAAATCTGTTTCTGGAGCACCTACCACCTTTAATCCTACCGATAGAAAAACGGAGCCTATTATCAATGTTAGTATAAAAACTAGTATAATTAAACCAACTAGTCCACCTAGCGCTAACATTTGAAACATTCTTTATACCTCCAAACGGTATATACTCCCTACCTATTTAGAGGAGCCTTGTATAAAAACTTGTAGTGTATTGTAATATCAATATACAAATTCTAAAGTAGAAAAAGTAGAATAGATGGTCTTACCTTAAACTTTTCTCGAAAACGTGATTTTATTTTCTTTTTTCTATTATTGCTAAAAGTTTTTGTAATGTTTTTTGTTTAGTTCCTTTTCTTTCAAGTTCTTTTTTAAGTTTCTCTATAAGTTCTATTTTCAGTGGATCTACATTTCTTAGAAAGGCAAGATATAGCGTTGTCATATCTCCTATAAACATTGTCGAAAACATCTTCTCTAAAGTGCTTTTCCCTCTAGCCCATATCTCTAAAACTTTTGTAGCACCCCTTTCCGAAAGCAAGTTCTTTAATATTTCTATTCTTGTTTTCACTTCTTCTCTTTCACCGTGATATCTGAGGAATATAACAGAAAACATATTGGATGCTACGTGTTCCCATCCCATTATTTCGTTATGGTTCATTTCAGGTATTACACCATAAAACGCATGAACTTTGCTATTCTCATTTAACTGACACTTCATTCTATAGGCTATCGGATTTTGAATCCCTGAACCATAAATTATGGGTGTAGTATTTAATATCTGAACTGCAATTTTCTTTGCAGGATTTTCTTCTAGTGGAACTTCAGGTTTAATCTGTTCACGGACTTGCTGTAAAACTTCAGCGGTTGATCTGATTTCCATACTTAAATTTTCTATTATTTCCGTTTTCTCGAGAAAAGACGCTATTGGTATTGTCAAATAAATTATTGCTTCCCTCGGTTGGTAACCACTTGGAATACGTATGAATGGCAATCTAGCCTTTTGACAATATTCTTCTAATTTTCCATTGCTTGTAACAGCCAATACCTGTGCTTTTCTTTCAAGAGCTTGCGAAAATACACTTAATGTCTCCTCCGTATTTCCAGAATAGCTAACTAAAACTACGAGGGTATTTTCGTCCACATAATTTGGCAATATATAATCCTTTACTGAAATAATTGGTATTTTTATCCTATCTTGAAGCCACGTAGCCACAATATCCCCACTAATTCCCGAACCACCCATACCAGCTATAACGATGATTCGAGGCGAGGTGATTACTTCCGGTAGGTTTATCGGTTCTAACTTGTAAGCTTGTAAACAGGCTTCAGGATAACTCAAAACATTTGAAATTGCACGAGACTTATCCAACTTATATAAAACATCTACGTCATCTAAATCTATTTTCATGCTACAACACCTTCTTCGAATAGATTAATTAAAATTTATTTTCCATGCGCACGATAGGAGCACAATTTAATAATTACCATTTCTTTCTCGGTATTTTTTTAACTCTGTCTTGAGGTCTTCCAACGAGAACCTTACCATCTACTTTAACCGTTATGCCATCTGGAAGGAGAACGTAAAAAGTACATATAGCCTTTGGTATCCTTTTAATTTTTCCATTTTTCGATAGAAAAAGTAAAGTTTTTTGCGTCTCATCTATTATTTTCCCTTCAAAGTTTATAAGTGTAGGATCGTTACTTTCAACAACTTTCGCGAAAAGTCCGATCAATTCATGCTGAATAATATTTTCAGGAGTAATCTTCATGGAAAACACAACTACTTTTCTTCTTCTTTCACTATAGTTATTAATCTAGCTATTGTTCTTTTTATTTCCCTTATACGTCCTGGATTTTCTATCGCGCCACCCATGGCTTTCATTGCCATAAGACGCATCAACTCAGTCTTTAGTTCTTCTAATCGTTTCCTACGTTGATCAGGAGGCATTTTTCTTATTTCACTTGCTCTTAAAATAGCCATTATGATTCCTCCTCAACACCTTCTTCTTCCTTAATTTCAATTTCTTTCTCTTTTATCTTTACGTGGTCAGGCAATTCTGCATCTGGGCGCATAATCTTCACATGTATTCCCATAACTCCAGGTTTCAATAACACATGTGTCACCGCTTCATCAACAAACTTTTCTGCTGGTTCACCTGTTTTTGCTATATATCCTGCTGTGAATTTTCTATATTTTGCTCTTTGACTCACCAATTTTCCTCTTATAATGATTTCTGCACCTCTAGCACCCGCTTCCATTATTCTCCGCAATGCAAAATACGCCGCTCGTCTGAAATGTACCCCCCTTTGAAGTGCCGCCGCTATTCTTGCTGCTACAACTTTTGCACTTAGATCAGGATCTTCTACTTCCTCCACTTCAATCTGTGGATTTTCTATTCCAAATCGTTCCTCTAAGATTTGTGTAAGCTCTCTTATGTTATGTCCTCCTCTTCCAATTATAAGTCCTGGTCGGGCTGCGTAAATTACGACTCTAGTTCTTATTGGAGTTTTAAATAATTCTACACCAGCATATCCTGCTCTTTTCAACTCTTTCTCAAGAAATTCATCAATTGCTGCTCTTTTCAACCCCTCTTGAATAAATACATTTTTTAGAGGCATCCTATGTCACCCCAGAAGTTCTTCAACAACAATTTCAACATGAGTGAGCTGTTGAAACTTTGGAGTTGAACGACCAAAGGCTCTCGGAATGTATCTCTTAATTTTTGGCCCCATCTGAGCTGCCGCGTGAATTATTTTACATCTTTCCGTGTCTAACCCTTTATAATCGGCATTATTTTCTACGTTTCTTAAGACTTCAAGAATTTCTTTCGCTGCTTTAACTGGGTATCTTCCTGATGGCCACTTTTGCAATTGTCTCCTATGTCCGACTTCTTTTTTATACCTCTTAAAGGGAACTGGTTTTTTTAATGCTATTACATCTTCTAGATATTCCATTGCATCTTTAAGCATCATTCCTTTTATTGTATGGCATACTTCCCTAGCTGCCTTTAATGATATACGTAAATCCCTACCTGAAGCTTTTGCTGTCCTGTCTGGGTCCAAGTCCTTGATCGAATACTCCCATGTCGGCACAGTGAACACCACCTCTACCATTAGGGTTTCCCTTTTAAATACTTCTATAATTCCGTTTCCCGAAGGCTCACCTGATCAAACCAGTACAGGGTAATACTACTTTTACTTAGAGAGTCTTTAAATTTTTAACTAAAGTTTGTCACTTTTACCTTACAAATATAATAGTTGCGGTACCATAGCCTTGTCACAGGATTGCTATATGAATCTAAGGTATTTATTTTAAAATTTTAAGAAATTTGATGATTAGGAATTTGTTTGGCTATTTCTGAATAAAGAGCATATCAACTATCCGAATAAACCGGGAATAAATACATTTTTATTTTTTCTCGAGGTAAATCGTTAATATGAAAACTTATATCTTAATTTCGAGTATTTTTGATAAGACTTTCTTAAGGCTATACTGTATCAACCTTGTCTAGTGCAGGTCTTTTTAGGTAAACTTTTTAAGTCATTTATTTTTGTGATGGTACGCAAATATACCTATTCCAAGGGTAAATGAACCCCTATCCCTTGGACACGAAAAAGTTAAAAACAATTTTATTAACCATGTTTCAAACTACTCCTCAACGTTTAATAGTAATTCAAATACGTATCGTTTGTAGATAAATTGGAGGTCCTTTAAGATGACTAGAAACATAGGGTTAGACGTTACTCCGCCTAAAGCAGAGTGTGATGACCCAGATTGCCCATTCCACGGTACTTTACCCGTTAGAGGAAGAATATTTGAAGGCATAGTTGTCAGCGATAAAATGAATAGAACGGTCGTGGTAAGAAGAGATTATCTATGGTACGTCAAAAAATATATGAGATATGAAAAAAGAAAATCTCTTATTCACGCTCACAATCCTCCATGTATTGACGCTAAAATCGGAGATAGAGTGAAAATAGCGGAGTGCCGTCCCCTTAGCAAAACGGTAAGTTTCGTCGTTATAGAAAAATTAAGCAAATAGAAATAGTGGAGGGATAATAGTTGCCCGCACGTCGTATTCGTAAAATCTCCGTAGGATATAAACCAAGAATTACACGCGGGCTTCCAGTTGGAGCAAGATTAAAATGTGCTGATAATACTGGAGCAAAAGAACTAGCTATCATAGCTGTTATCGGATACAAAGGACGACTGAACCGATTACCATCAGCCGGAGTTGGAGATATGGTTGTGGTTTCAGTTAAAAAGGGTACACCAAAAATGAGAAGACAAGTCGTTAGAGCCATCATTGTTAGACAAAGAAAACCATATAGAAGATATAACGGTGTTTGGGTTTCTTTCGAGGATAATGCAGCCGTAATAGTCTCACCAGAAGGTGAACCAAAGGGATCAGAGATACGTGGTCCAGTAGCGAAAGAAGCAGCTGAAAAATGGCCAAGCGTTGCACGAGTAGCTAGTATAGTTGTCTAGGAGGATAGAAATATGCCTTTCCCAAAATCTAAACAACCAAGAAAACAGAGAAAGTTCCTATATAATGCTCCCCTGCACCTTAGAAATAAATTAATGACAGCACCTCTTTCACCTGACCTTAGAATAAAATATGGCGTTAAAAGATTGCCAGTTAGAAAAGGTGATACTGTTGTAGTTACTAGAGGAGATTACAAAGAACTTGAAGGAAAAGTTGTAAAAGTAGACCTTAAAAAGTATAGAATTTATGTTGAAGGAGTAACAAGAGAAAAAACCGATAGATCAACTGTATATTACCCTATTCACCCCTCAAATGTCATGATTACAAAACTTGACCTAAGTGATAAATGGCGAAAGAAAATTATTGAAAGAAAGGCAGCCGCTGCAGAAGAATTAATTGAGGAAGAAGCAAAGGAAGAAGCTGAAGAGACGTTAGAGGAGTCCTTAGAAGAGGCTGAAGAAGAAAAGCCCCAAGAGGAGGGTGAAGAAGTTGGGTAAAAAGGGACCGAAGAGACACTTAAAACGTCTTCCAGCACCAAAATTCTGGCCTATACATAGGAAAGAGTTTAAATGGACCATCAGACCTAGTCCAGGACCACATCCAATGAACAGATGTCTGCCACTACTATTAATAGTTAGAGATATCCTCGGTTACGCTAAAACCGCAAGGGAAGCTCGCAGAATACTTGCTGAAGGAAAAATAAAAGTAGACGGAAAAATTAGACGAGATTATAAGTTTCCAGTTGGGCTAATGGATGTTATAGAAATTCCCGATGTAAATGAAGCTTATCGCATACTTCCTTTCCCAAGAAAAGGTTTAGGTTTACATCCGATAAGTGGCGAAGAGATCGAACTTAAACTCTGTAGAATTGAGAATAAGCGAACTGTGAATGGCGGGCATATTCAACTAAATCTTCATGACGGAAGAAATATCCTAATAAGAGTCAATGACCCTACAAAGCCTGAAGAAGACACCTATAAAACAATGGATGTGCTACAAATAGGCCTGCCAGGACAGGAAATCAGAGAACACATTAAATTTGAAGAGGAAGTACTAGCACTAGTAACTTGGGGCAAAAACATGGGACAAATAGGGAGAATAAAGGAAATTACCCGCGGAATAGGAAGGCGAATGAGCGTTGTCACACTCGAAAGTCCTGATGGTGAACTATTTCAAACATCTCTCGAATATGTATTTCCTATTGGTCGAGACAAACCCTTAATTTCACTACCTCAACTGTGAAAACAAATAGCATTAAAATATTTTCATTGAATTAAAAGAGGGTCGGAAATGGAAGCAACTTTCAAGAAAAAGGAAGAAATACTAAAAAAGTGGGAAAAAAATCCAATGCTAAAGCCTAGACTAGCAAAGGTAGTCGTAAACTTTGGAGTAGGCGCTAGTGGTGAAAGATTAGAAAAGGGTGTAAAGGTATTAGAGACAATAAGTGGTCAAACTCCCGTGAAAATAAGAGCTAAAAAAACAATAAGGGACTTTGGTATTCGTAAAAAGGAGCCTATAGCATGTAAAGTTACACTTAGGGGAGAAAAAGCAAAAGAGTTCCTTAGAAAAGCTTTAGAGGCGGTAGACTTCAAAATTAAGGCTTCAAGTTTTGATGATTATGGTAATGTAAGCTTTGGCATAAAAGAACACATAAACTTACCTGGCGTAAGGTATGATCCTGATCTTGGCATATTTGGTATGGATGTATGCATCTCTATAGAAAGACCCGGTTATAGGGTCAAGCGGAGGAAAATTCGCAGAGCACGTGTTCCTGAGAAACACCGAGTTCATCGTGATGAAGCAATGATATATTTAATGGAAGAATTTGGCGTAAAAATTGAAACATGAGGGATAGATCATGAGTGAAGAAAGTAAGAAAAAATTTGGTAAGGGTAGTCGTGTATGTAGAAGATGCGGCACACATAGAGCAATAATACGAAGATACGGATTAATGGTTTGTAGAAGATGCTTTAGAGAAATTGCAGAAAAACTCGGCTTCAAAAAGCTAGGAGAAAGGTGATACAATATGCCCTTATTAGATCCTCTTGCTGATGCATTATCAAACATTATGAATCACGAACTAGCAGGGAAAAAAGCAGTTATTATAAAACCTGCTTCAAAACTCATAGGAGAAGTACTAAAAATAATGTTACAGGAAGGATACATTGGAGAATTTGAATACATAGATGACGGAAGAGCAGGAAAGTTTAGAGTACAACTCTTAGGTAGAATAAACAAATGTGGAGTTATTAAGCCTCGTTTCCCCGTAAAAAAGAAGGATTTCGAAAAATGGGAGAAAAGATACCTCCCAGCTCATGATATAGGCATTCTCATAGTATCGACTCCTCAAGGTGTAATGGCCCATAAGGAAGCTATTAAAAGAGGTATTGGAGGACGATTACTCGCTTATGTTTACTAAAATGGTGGTCTAAAATGGTAAAAATTCCTTACGTTAAATCCGAGGTTGAAGTACCAGGAAACGTTGAAGTAATTGTTGAGGGAAAAAGGGTAACTGTTAAAGGTCCTAAGGGAACCCTTTCACGAACATTTAATGCGCCAGTAAACATAACTTTAGATGGAAATATTGTTAGGGTCGAGGTGTTCTTCCCTAGGAAAAAGGAGAAAGCTATGGTTGGGACTGTGGCTTCACACATTAGAAATATGATAATTGGAGTAACCAAAGGTTTTGTATACAAACTTAAAATTGTTTATGCTCATTTCCCTATAAACGTTAAAGTTGAAGGCAGAAAGGTCTTAATTGAAAACTTTCTCGGCGAGAGGGCTTCTCGTGTAGCAGAAATTGTAGGAGACGATGTAACAGTAAGAGTTGAAGGTGATGACGTAATTGTCGAAGGAATAAACATAGAACATGTAGGACAAACAGCAGCAAACATACAATTAGCAACGAAAATAAAAGACAAGGATCCAAGAGTTTTCCAAGATGGCATATATGTCTACGAAAAGCACATTGGTGATATTATTAAACGAGTAGCCTAGGAGGCATAAAATAATGCTCAAAGAAAAACTATTAGAACTAAGAAAGAAAATAAAAAGTAAAAAACCTGACTTCGTTAGGTACGAAAGCTGGAGATATAAGCGAGTTAAACCAAACTGGCGTAAACCAAAAGGAATCGACAGTAAAGTACGTGAAAAGAGAAAAGGCTGGATCAAAATGCCAGACGTCGGTTATCGATCGCCAAAAGTCGTTAGAGGGTTGCATCCATCGGGATTTGAAGAAGTCCTTGTTTATCGACCCGAAGATTTAGAAAAACTAGATCCGACAAAACACGCTGTAAGAATTGCTCATACAGTTGGAACAAGAAAAAGACTTGCCATCCTTGAAAAAGCAGAAGAACTGGAGTTGGTTGTATTAAACCCAGCTGAGGAGGTTCGCAGAGGTGAAATTGAGGAGTCAGAGGAGATTGGCATCTGAAATACTTAAGGTAGGCATTCATAGAGTTTGGATAGATCCTGATTATGTTGATGAAGTTAGTATGGCTGTTAGACGTGAAGATATTAGACGTTTAATTAAAGATGGTATAATTCGTGCTCTACCTGAAAAGGGAATATCAACAAGTAGAGCCAAAAAGCTTCATGAACAAAAGAAGAAAGGTAGAAGAAGAGGTCATGGAAGTAGAAAAGGAAGAAAAACCGCTAGAATGCCTCGAAAAGAAAGTTGGATGAATAAAATAAGGGCTATTAGGAGAAAACTTAGAGAATTACGAGATAAAAGAGTCATAACTCGAAGGGTTTATAGAATGTTGTATATGAAAGCAAAAGGCGGAACATTTGGAAGTGTTCGTCATCTATTACATTACATAGAGGAACATAACTTGGCGAGAAAGGCTATATTAGAATAGGAGGTTTAGAAATGGCAAAAGGCCCAAGGTACAGAGTACTCTTCAGAAGACGTAGAGAAGGAAGAACAGACTATTACTTAAGAAGAAAATTGGTAATATCAGGCTTACCAAGATTAGTTGCTAGAAAAACTCTAAAACACACAATTACACATATTGTAATTGCTCAACCTGAAGGAGATAAAACCTTGGTTTATGCTCATAGTAGCGAACTTGTACAAAAATATGGTTGGCTAGGTGGAACTGGAAATTTACCCGCAGCATACCTAACAGGTCTATTAGTAGGATACAAAGCGTTAAAAGCTGGCATTAAGAAAGCCATACTCGACATAGGGCTTCACAGACCAACGAAAGGAAATAGAGTATTTGCAGTTCTTAAAGGTGCTGTGGATGCCGGCTTAGAAATCCCACACGGCGAAGAGATACTACCAGACGACTCCAGAATAAGAGGAGAACACATCGCAAAATATGCCGAACTCTTAGAACAAAATAACCCAGATCGATATCAAAAACAATTTTCACAATATCTTAAAAGAGGTTTAGATCCCAAAAAACTCCCGGAACACTTCGAAGAAGTCAAAAATAAGATAATTTCAGAATTTGGGGAGGGCTCGTAATGGCAAGCCGTACCGTGGATATCGAGGAGTGGAAACCTAGGACGAGAATAGGTCGTTTGGTAAAGGAAGGACAAATAACATCAATTGACGAAATATTCCGTGCAGCTCTACCAATTAAAGAACCTGAAATAGTTGATTTTCTTCTTCCTAATCTCGAGGAGGAAGTCGTTGACATAAATCTTGTTCAACGACAGACAGATGCAGGTGAATTGTCAAGATTTAGAGCAACAGTGGTGATCGGTAATAGAGATGGCTATGTGGGCATAGGAGAAGGCAAAGCGCAAGAAATCGGTCAGGCAATAAGAAAAGCCATAGTAGATGCCAAACTAAATATAATACCAGTTAGAAGAGGATGTGGAAGCTGGGAATGTAGATGCCACTATCCACACTCCGTACCGTTTAAGGTTGAAGGGAAAAGTGGAAGTGTAAGGGTCATACTTATACCCGCACCGAGAGGAACAGGGCTAGTTGCGGGTGATGTTGCAAAAGTCGTTTTGAGACTCGCAGGAATCCAAGATGTATGGTCAAGAACGTTTGGAGAAACTAGGACGGCGCCGAACTTCGCTAAAGCTGTATACGACGCACTTAGAAGAACCTATAAATTCGTGTCTCCCAAGGATTGGGGAAGAGTCTAAGGAGGCATACTAATGCAGGAAAAAAAGAGATTTGCAGTAGTAAGGCTTCGAGGAAGTGTTGGAGTTCGTAAAGAGGTAGAAGACACCTTAAAAATGTTAAGACTTTATAAAGTTCACCATACCGTTATTATAGACAACAGACCAAGTTATTTAGGCATGTTACAAAAAGTAAAAGATTATGTTACATGGGGAGAGATCAATGCAGAAACTTTGACAGCAATGCTGAAAAAAAGAGGAAGACTCGTAGGCAACAAAAAATTAAGTGATGAAATTGTTCAAAAATATACACCATACAAAACGATAGAAGAATTTGCAAAAGCAATTGTTGAATTTAAAGCAGAACTTGGCGATATACCAATTCTCAAACTAGTATTTCGGTTACATCCACCAAAAGGCGGATTAAAAGGGTCAAAGAAAAGACCACACCCCGATGGAGGGGAACTTGGTTATAGAGGCGAAGCAATAAATGATCTACTTAAAAAAATGATCTAGAAGGAGGCAATAAGATGGTAGTAAGAAGAAGGAAAAAAAGTAGAAAATTCCGAGGTTCAAGAACTCATGGATACGGTAGAGTAGGGCAGCATCGCAAAGGCGGATCACGAGGAGGAAAAGGACGTGCAGCTGGAAGAAAACATGGACACATGTGGTCCTACATAATTAAATATGAACCTAACCGATTCGGTAAACATGGCTTTCACCGACCACAAGAACTAATTAGGGAGCCTAGAACCATAAACATCGGGGAATTGGATGAAAAAATTGATTTTCTGCTTGAAAATAAAATTGCTGAGTATGAAAGAGATCAGATAGTTGTTGATGTAACGAAATTAGGTTTAGATAAAGTTCTTGGAAAGGGAAAAATAACAAAACCTCTTATCGTTAAAGCTAAATCATTTACCATGTCAGCTATAAAGAAAATAGAGGAGGCCGGAGGAAAAGCAATAGTTATCCATTAGATTTATAATCATCAGCAATTTTAACATCTTATATAACAATATTATTATCTGAGAGGGTTCCACAATGAGCAAGTTCCTAAATTTCTTCGCGCCCTTTGTGAGGTTTACACCGGAGGTAAAGTCACCAGACCGAGATGTAACGTTTAAGGAAAAACTGTTTTGGACAGCTATTGTACTAATTATATATCTAGTTATGAGCAATATACCACTTTATGGAATTCCTAAAGGCCAAGGATACGATTATCTTTACTGGATGCGAGTTATATTAGCATCTAAACGTGGAACCCTAACTGAACTCGGCATAGGCCCAATAGTCACAGCCGGATTAATAATGCAACTTCTAGCAGGATCAAAAATAATTGAAGTAGATTTCTCAGACCCCGAAGATAGAGCACTGTTTACTGGCGCTCAAAAGGTACTAGCCATAATTATAACGGTTTTCCAAGCATTCGCATACCTCTACGCTAAAGCATTTGGGCCATTATCATTTGAAAACTCGGTGGCAGTATTTCTACAACTCGTAGCAGCAGGAATACTAATAATTCTCCTAGACGAGACACTTCAAAAAGGATGGGGACTAGGAAGCGGAGTAAGTTTATTCATAGCAACAAACACAGCCGAATTAATCCTCTGGGGGTCATTCTCTCCCTTCCCAACAAGAGATCAAGGAGATGGCCTCTATCGAGGCGCCGTTCTGGCTTTTTTCCAATTGATGATAGATGCTGCTGGAACAGGAAAATGGCGTGAAAACCTTATTCATGCATTTAACCGTCCAAACAATCTACCAGATATGAGTGGAGTCCTAGCTACAGTTGTAGTTTTTCTCGTTGTTATTTACCTTGAAGCGTGTAGGGTAGAAATACCAGTTTCATACGCTAAATTTAGAGGATTTAAGGGCAAATACCCAATAAAACTCCTATACGTCTCAAATATACCAGTAATCCTAGTACAAGCGCTCTACGCAAACCTAATATTCTTTGGTCAACTCTTCTGGTCAAGATGGAAGGACACAAACAATGTCTTACTATCTTTGTTTGTAAAAGCTCTCGGCCAATTCGAGCCTACCGAAGCAGGCTACCTCAAACCGACAGGAGGTTTAGTTTATTATCTTACTCCTCCAAGAAGCCTAGAAGTTATTATAACAGAACCTTTAAGAGCGATTATATATCTCACAGTTTTTGTTGCTCTCTGCGCTATGTTCAGCAGTGTTTGGATAGAAGTATCGGGCATCGGACCTAGAGATATAGCTTATCAGCTACTTCAAGCTGGAATGCAAGTCCCTGGTTTTAGGCGGTCGCCAAAAATTATAGAAAAAATCTTAGAAAGATATATACCAACGGTTACAGTATTAGGTGGAATCATTGTAGGATTAATAGCAGCGCTTGCAGATTTTCTAGGCGCCCTAGGAACGGGAGTCGGCGTTTTACTAACCGTCGGCATCATATATCAATACTATCAAATAATTGCTCAAGAGCAACTCGCAGAGATCCATCCAGCATTAAGAGGACTATTAGGGCTAGAATGAGGGAGAAATGATGATTAGTATATGGGAAAAGCTAGTATCCTTCGTAAGCCAGTTACTAGAGCCTTATAAGTACCCTCCAAACTCCGCCATTTTCATATTTATACTTTCTGTTGCGTTATCAGTCTTAATTTCAGCATTAAACAGAATGATCCTTGACATAGAAAAATTAAGAAGATATGAGGAAAAAATACGAAAGTGGCAACAAATGTACTTTAAAGCGAGAAAAACAGGAGACAAAAAACTACTTTTAAAAGCTGAAAGACAAAGCAAATACATACAAAGACTTCAATCAAAGGTTGCATCGGAAAGATTCAAACCTATGCTAATATATCTTGTCCCATTTATGCTACTGTTTTGGATACTTAATAGCATATACAAGAAATCAATTGTTGTCTTTCTACCGATCGCATTACCGTGGCTTGGAAACCAACTCACTTTCTTTTGGTGGTACCTCCTCTGCAACTTTGCCGTCGGAGGGCCAATCCAAAAATTATTTAAAATAACCTAAAGGCTATTATCAAAAAACTTAATAACTCATTACCATTGCTAATATGTTACCTACGGAGGTACAAAAATGCCAGAACCACGCTATCGATCAAGGTCTATAAGAAGAAGATATCTATGCACACCTGGAGGAAGAGTAACTATCCACTACCGGAGGAAAAAACCTGACGTAGCGAAATGTGCGCTATGCGGTCAACCCCTTAGAGGAGTACCCAGATTAAGACCAGCAGAGTTCAGAAAACTCACAAAAAGTCAGAGAAGGCCTGAAAGACCTTTCGGTGGATATCTGTGTCACAAATGTTTAGCGTTAGAAATTAAAAAGGCCGTTAGAGGTATAGCATAGCGATGAACCTTATAATAGCCATTAGCGGACCTGCAGGAAGCGGAAAAACAACCTATGCTAAAAAATTAGCAGCAGAGTTAGGACTACGCTATATCTCGGCGGGACAATTATTTAGAAGAATGGCGAATGAAAAAGGCATGTCTTTAGTAGAATTCAGCCGAATAGCAGAAAAAAACTACGAAATAGATAAAGAAATAGATAGAAGAACCTTAGAAGAGGCAAAAAGAGGTAATGTGATACTAGACGGAAGACTAACAGCGTGGGTAACAAAAGACATCGCAGATCTAAAAATACTTCTTACAGCTCCTCTAGAAGTGAGAGTAAAGCGGATAGCAAATAGAGATAAAAAAGATTATAACGAAGTCTTTAAAGAAACTGTCGAACGCGAGCGAAGCGAGCTGAAAAGATATAAAGAAATCTACGGCGCAAATCCCTACGAGCTTTCACTATATGACATCGTATTGAATACAAGTAAATTTACCATAAATGCAGCGGTAAGAATTTTAAAGAAAATAGTTGAGGAATATGTTGCCTCCCGCACCTCAACAGGATGAATCTAGCTGGGGCGACCTACTAGATGACTGAGAGTGTAGGAGGTGAAATAGTTGAGCGCAATAGAAGTAGGAAGAATATGCGTTAAAACAAGTGGAAGAGAAGCAGGAAGAAAATGTGTAATTGTCGAAATAATTGATAAAAATTTTGTTTTAGTAACTGGACCAAAAGATGTAACTGGTGTTAGAAGAAGAAGATGCAACATCAAACATCTTGAACCAACACCAGACAAAATAGAAATAAGTAAAGGTGCAAGTGACGAGGAAGTTAAAAAAGCCCTTGAAGAAGCAGGCAAACTTGAAGAAATGAGAGAAAAAATTAAAATAGCACCAAAAATCATTTAAACTCCTATTTTCTTTAATATTTTGAGAATAGACATGTTTCTGTAACGTAAGGTGAATTGTTTGAGTAAAAGAAAACTGCCATCAGATGTAAAAAGAGAAATTTTGATAAAAAACGAAGCGGAGACAAGCCCAGATTATGGATGTCCACCTACTGAGAGACCTATTGAGGAGCATATAAGAAAGGGAATTATAAATTTAGATAAACCAGCCGGCCCAACTAGCCATGAAGTTGTTTCATGGGTCAAAAAAATTTTAAATTTAAGAAAAGCTGGGCACGGAGGAACGTTAGACCCAAAGGTAACAGGTATACTTCCAGTAGCATTAGAGGACGCCACAAAAATTATTCAATCACTTCTCCCGGCAGGAAAGGAATATGTAACAGTCATTCAACTTCATGGGGATGTATCAAAGGAAAAAATTAAAAAAGTTATTAAAGAGTTTGAGGGCCCCATATATCAGCGCCCTCCAGTACGTTCATCGGTAAAAAGACGATTAAGAATAAGAAACATCTATTACATAGATATCCTCGAAGTAGAAGGCCGTAACATTCTTTTAAGAATTGGATGTCAAGCTGGAACCTACATTAGAAAAATTGCTCACGATATTGGGGAAGCTTTAGGCGTTGGAGCTCACATGAGAGAACTTAGAAGAACGCGAACAGGACCTTTCAAAGAAGATGTAACATTAGTAACCCTACATGACGTGATTGACGCCTACTACTTTTGGAAAGAAGACGGTGATGAAACTTTCCTAAGAAAAGTCATACAACCTATGGAGAAGGGCCTAGAACACCTGCCACATATTTGGATTAGAGATTCAGCTGTAGATGCGGTATGCCATGGAGCAAATTTGGCGGCTCCTGGTATTGTTAAACTTCACGGCGGCATAAAACCTGGAGATCTAGTTGCAATTTTCACCTTAAAAAATGAAGCTGTAGCCCTTGGGAAAGCCCTAGTGTCTTCAAAAGAAATGTTAGAGAAAAACCATGGAATTGTTGTTGACACCGAGAGAGTATTGATGGAGAGAGGTACATATCCCTCTTGGCACGAATTTAAGAAAGAACAAAAATCCTAATAATCAAAATTTAACTAAAATATCAAAATAAACGGAAGAAAACAATATGCCTAACCACTATTTCTCAAAAATTCCCGTAACCCCACTAAAAATTTACAAGATAAAGACTGTTCTAAGAGGAATGTACTTCGAATTTTTAACAGCTCCAGGAGTTTTTTCATACAAAAAAGTTGATAAAGGCACACGTATTCTAATAGAGTCCATGGTGCTTCCCGAAGAAGGATATCTATTGGATTTAGGCTGTGGATATGGTATAATAGGCATAGTTGCGGCAAAAATAAACCCAAAGTTAAAAGTATTTATGACAGATATTAATGAGAGAGCAGTCTGGTTAGCAAAGAAAAATGCCGAACTAAACCAAGTTAAAAACATAAAAGTATTACAAGGAGACTTGTATAAGCCAGTAATCAACCAAAAATTTGACGCAATAATCACCAACCCCCCTATTCACGCCGGACTAAAAACAGTTTTTGAAATAATAGAAAAATCACCCAATCACCTTAATCAAAACGGAACCCTACAGATAGTAGCCAAAACTAAGCTGGGAGCAAAAAGAATAGCCGAAAAAATGCTGCAAACATACAAAAATGTTAGAGAAATATCTAAAAAATCGGGGTACCGGGTCCTATTATCCAGAAGAATTTATAAGGAATAAGTACTTAACCAAAAATCGTCACCTTTTTTAAATAATGCTATAACTAAGATTGTGCATTGACTTTAAATACGC
>JAUQZC010000154.1 GCA_030587435.1 Candidatus Baldrarchaeota archaeon
TGATACCTTCATCGCCCACTTATATACTAATCTCAATATTGTCGGCTAAACACACCACCCCTTTATCCCGAAAACAAAAAAAGCTACATTTCATGCAAACATAACATCGTTAAGAATCAGAAATATTAACCCCATACAGAAATAGACATAAAATTGAAAAACACCAGCAGAAAAAAGATTTTTTCAATAAATTAATGGTGGGCCCGGAGGGATTTGAACCCTCGACCTCCCGCTTTCTGCTCACAGAATTTGTGATTATCAGGCGGGTGCTTTGATTTTTCAGGCTCTTGACCCGAGATCTAACCAGACTGAGCTACGGGCCCATTTAGATCATATTGTATGTTGTGATGTTAGGGTATTTTTGTTTTTTGGTAGGTATGGCTATCTAATATTCTTTTGTGTAATCTTTTTAAACTTCACTCCAAACGGGTATGGGCTTAAAAATGATTCAAAACTGTAGGCAATGGTTTGTTAGAATTAGGAACTTTAAACAGTGAAATATTATGTGAACGCGATTAAGGGCGAGGAGGGATTTTTGTTGTTGGTGGACCCGCCGGGATTTGAACCCGGGGCCTCCGCCTTGCAAGGGCGGCGCTCTACCAGACTGAGCTACGGGCCCCTGCTACTTAGTTGTGTAGGTTGTTTGTTTTTTAATTTTTTCTCTAGACTACTGAGAGTTGATTGCTGTTATGTTTGTGATAGAAAGCATGGTAGGTCGGTGTGGTGGTATTGTTTTATGGTATTATTTCTGTTGTGTTGTTGTATGGTGGGTAGTTGAATTCTTCTTGGTTTATGATTCCCTTTTTTATTAGTTTTTTTATTGTTGGTTTTGTTTTTTCTAGTTGGTGTATTAGGTGTTTTGTTATGTTGCATATTTTTTTGAAGCCTTGGATTCCCCATAGCTTTGTTTTGTTTGCGAATAGGCATCTTCCTCCGCATATTGAATATATGTCACATGTTAGGCATGGTTCTTCGATGGTGACTTTGTATGGGAGGTCTTTTGGTTTTGAGTTCCATATGTCTCCGACGTTGTTCCATTCGAATTCTGGAGCGATTGGGCATGCTATTATTCTTCCCGATGTTGTTATTGTAAATGCGTTTATGCCGGCGCCGCATCTTAATTCTGTTTCCTCGTTGTTTAACAGTGTTTTCATGATTCCTATGAATGGTACAATTCCTAAGACTTTTCCTTCTTTCTCCATTTTTTGGATCCAGTATTTGATTAGCTTGGCGATTCCTTCGTTGTATTTTTTCGCCCATTCGTCGAAGTTTTTGTATCTTTGGTATGGCGGTGAATCCCATTGTACGTCTAGTTGCCAGTGTACATGGTTAAATTTTGGGTTTTTTAGTTCGATGAGATGTTTTACATCCTTATATATGGTTGTTTTCTCGGAAGCTGCCATTCTTGCTATTAGATCTCCTTTATATTCTCTTTCTTGTATGGTTTTTACGTTTTTAATTATTGAATCGTATGTGTTTTTGCCTCGATAGTACTCTGTTGTTTCTTTTCTTCCATCTATTGATACTAGGATTGTGTCAAGTTTGTGTAGATATTTTGGTTTTAACTTGTGCAGGAAAGTTCCGTTGGTTTGGAGTACGTAGTGTTTCGCTGGTATTTGATCTATTATTTTTTCCATTAGGGATATTTTTAGGAGGGGTTCTCCGCCGTAGAAGGCTATTATTGGTTCTGGATCTTTTTGTATGAAGTTTTTTAGGGTTTTTATGTTGTATGTCGGTTCTATGGGTTCTATGTCGGGGTTTGGCTGGTTTCCACAATATTTACATGTTAAGTTGCATTTCTGTGTGAGAATTATGAAATATAGCATGGGACACGCCCATTCGTAAAATGGATAGATAGGTAGTTGTTTTTTCAAAATAGATGGTTATAGTTTTAGGTATATGACTTGGGTTTTTGTTTTTGTGACAGTTACTGTTATTCTTTGTAGTTTTTGAGGTTCTTTTGGTGTTCCGTAGTTGAGGTTTTGTATTTGATGCATTTCTTTTAGATCTTTTTCTAGGGGTTTTAGTTCTTCTGGTATCCATACTTCTGATATGGGTGTTCTTAGTGCTTTTCCATGGTCTTTTTTGTATTTCCATATGGCGCTGTTTACTGCCATTAGGGTCTGGGTTATTTCTGTGAGTGGTGTTTTCCACTCTGGGTTTGGCTGTGGGAATTTTTCTAGGTGGATGCTTTTGTTTGGTGAGTAGAGTTCTCTGTAGATTTTTTCTGTTATGAAGGGTGTTATTGGAGCTAACAGTTTTAAGATTGTTTTAAGTACTGTGTGAAGTGTGTACCATGCTGCTTGCTGTTCTTCTTCTGTGAATTTTCCTTCTCTATTGTATGCTCTGGATTTTACAAGTTCTATGTAGTGGGATGCAAATATTTCCCATGTGAAGCTTCTGACTTTTGTCGCTGGTATTTGGAAGTCTAGTTTCTCGTATCCTTCTTTTGCTTCTTCTATTAGTTTGTTTAATTCTCCTAGTATCCATTGGTCGGTTGCGGTTAGTTTAACTTGGTTTTGTGGTTCTGGGAAGGCTGATACGAATCTGGCTATGTTCCAAAGCTTTACCAAGAATTTGTACGCTCCACTTACCCTTTGCTCGGAGAATCTTATGTCTGATCCTAGTCCCGCTTCCATGCTTCCCCAAAGTCTTATTGCGTCGGCTCCATATTTTTTGAGTAATGGTTCTGGCATTACTATGTTTCCTTTTGATTTTGACATTGCTTCACCTTTTTCGTCTACTACCATACCGCTTATCCATATTTCACGGAAGGCTGGTGCTTTTAATAGTTGGTATGTTCTTAGTATGGAGTAGTATAGCCATGTTCTTACTATGTCTTTTCCTTGCGGCCTAATTGAACACGGAAAAACTTTTTTGAAGAATTCTGGATTCTTTTTATATTTTAGTATTACGAGCTGTGAAATGCTTGAGTCGAACCATGTGTCGAAGGTTCTAGTCTCTCCTTTGAATCCTTTTGTAGATCCGCAGTGGGGGCATTTATCAATAGGCGGGTCTTCTCTCCATGGTTGATAGTATTTTCCTGGTGGTGGTGTGATGGGTTTTCCACATTCTTTGCAGTACCAAAGTGGGATTTCTGTGCCATAGTATCTTCTTCTGCTTATCGGCCAATCTGTTGTTACCGAGTTAATCCAATTTATGAGCAGTTGCTTGTTGTACGGCGGGTAAAACTTTATTTCATCTATTATTTTTAGTAAGTCTTCAAGAAATTCCACTTGTTTGAGGTAGTATTCTGGCATTGCCACGAATTCTATTGGGTTTTTGGATCTCCAGCAAATTGGGGTTCGGTGCACTATTTTTTCTTGTTTAATTAATAGTCTTTGTTCTTTTAGATCTTTGATTACCTGTTCTCTAGCTTCATATACCGTCAGCCCGGCATATTTCCCGGCAGCTTCTGTCATTCTGCCTTTAGGATTAATCGCTATTGTTGGTTTTAATTTTAGTTCTCTGAACAATCTTACGTCTCCGTAGTCTCCATAGGAACATATCATCACTACGCCTGTTCCAAATTCTGGATTTGCTTCTTTGTGTGGAATTATAGGCACCTCTTTACCATAAAGTGGAACAATTGCAGTTTTGCCGTGTAAATGTTTATATCTGTCGTCGTCTGGATGAACTATTACGCATCCGCAAGCACAGAGAAGTTCTGGGCGAGTTGTTGCGATTATAAGGTCTTCCCCCGTTTCTTTTACTTTAAACTTTACATAGTTTAGATAGGTTTCCTCTTCTCTATACTCTACTTCTGCGTCAGCGATTGTTGTGTGGCAT
Source organism: Candidatus Baldrarchaeota archaeon (assembly GCA_030587435.1). The sequence goes on from JAUQZC010000154.1 coordinate 3,790, forward strand.
ACGGGACACCAGTTATTTGGCCTATTGTCTTCGTAGACCAGCCCTTTTTTCCATAGTTCTATGAAGGTTTCTTGTGTTATTTTACGGTATTCTGGGCTGTCAGTTCTGTAGATGTCCTCTGGTTTGAAGGAATTGCAGCTTAGTCCAAGTCTTTTTGCTAGTGATACGATTTCTCCTTCATATTTGTCCAATAGTTCTTTGCAAAGTTTTATGAATTCTTCTCGCGGTGTTTCGACCATTTTTATGTTGTATTTTTTTTCTACTTGTACTTCTATTGGTAAGCCATTCCTGTCTACGCCGAAGGGGAAGAGAACTTCGTAGCCTTGCATTCTCCTGTAACGGGCAATCATATCTATCTGGCTATAATGTACTGCTCCACCTATATGCCATTTCCCTGAAGCATAAGGAGGGGGGGTATCAACAGAGTATATCGGCTTTTCTGTTTTTTCATTGAATTTGTATGTTTGTTCTTTTTCCCAGAGTTTAATGATTTCTTCCTCTACTTCTGGTTTCCAACGTTTTTCTTTTAATCTCGGCTCTAAGAGGCTCATACATACTCACCAATGGCTTTTTGAAAATTTAATAAAACAAATTCTGATTTTTGAATGTAAAATCCAAAACGACTATATAGGAAACTTGGAAATTGAAGTATGAATGATAGTGAAAAGATCAATCTATGGGGAGACTTTAGAGCACCTCCAATCCACCATGTTAACCTCCACAACACACTAGGATAACCCCTTTTGCATCACATTAATTAAATTTTTCGCGGTAAATTTAAGTTAATTGGTAACTCTTCTTGACAATAAATATTTAGCATTAAAACGAGGGATGAGAATGAGGATCGTAATCAAGGTAGGAGGATCACTGCTTCAAGATAATGGTGAGATTAATGTTGATAGAATTTCCAAGTACGCTGAGATCATTAAAAAGCTGAGAGAAGAAGGACATAGCTTAGCGGTTGTTGTTGGAGGGGGAAATATTGCTAGAAAGTATATAGGCGCCATGAGAAAACTGAGTGCGCCAGATGCAATATGTGACTTAGTGGGCATAAAAGTAGCTAAGCTGAATGCCTACCTTTTAATTTCAGCAATAAAGGAAAACGTTTATCCTAAAGTTCCAGACACTCTTGAGGAGGCTGTCTCAATGTTTTCGATGGGGAAAATTGTTGTTATGGGAGGACTACAGCCAGGTCAATCCACTAATGCTGTAGCGGTGTTGCTTGCCGAGGCGATAGGAGCAAATGTCCTCATAAATGCAACAACCGTAGATGGTGTTTATACAGCTCCACCAGGAACTCCTGGAGCTAAAAAACTTGAAGAAGTAACGACAGATCGACTAATGGAAATTGTGCGGAGAACTTCGATGTTTAAAGCTGGGGAGTACAGGCTTTTTGATCCTCTAGCTATCCTTATAGCACGTAGGGCAAGATTGGTAGTAAAAATAGTCGATGGCCAAGATCCGCAAAACATTCTAAAAGCAGTAAGAGGAGGAAAAATAGGGACAACCATAGTTCCATAGGTTACCATGAATATACATGATTAACAGAACTAGTCAAATAACAGGGTAATTTGTGATAACTTTAAAATTGGTGCAAAAACTTAGACTTCTTGAAACTTTTAACGATTTAGCTTTTAACTGTCCACCACGCAACTAAGCTAAAATTAGAATCAATAAAAAAAGAGTTATATTATTTGTGGGTTTTATGCAGGAGGTATTTCCTGGTAGATAGTTCTTGGATCAATGCCTCTTTTCTGGTTGTAAACCCAGTATGCTACGAAGATGAAGAGACCGAAGCCCATCCAAACCATGTATGTCGCAATAGTTGTTGGATCTAAAGCTAGACAAGCAAACCAGAAGATGTAGTTCCACCACGTGAAGGCTATGAGTCCGAGTATTGTAATCAAGGGGATACCTGCAACAGTGAGTCTGAGACCCTTCTCCCATATCTCGGGTCTCTTATATGGCAATATCGTTGCAGCCATTGCATCGAATAGATATCTCCAAATTGCAAGCACAGTGGTTCCTACCATCGCTAGGAACCAGCTGTAGGCATTTGCAACTACACCTATAATTCCTATTATTCCTGTGATGGTTATGGCCCAGTGTGGTGAATGCCATCTCTCATTAACTGCAGCTATGAACTCTGGGAAGAATCTGTCAAAGCTCCAAGCGAATATTGACCTGCTTGTAACCATCAGGAATGCTGGAATGTCATTCATGAGCCAAATAGCACCAGTTAGAACCAGGATTACCATAATAGCAGTGTTTGGATAAGCTAGCACAGCTGCAAAGAATGGAAGTATACCTAGCGTTGGAAGACCAGATGGTAATCCTTCAACTGCTAGGAGGGAAACGAGGTCGTCGTGTGCATATTTCCAACAGTAATTGAAGGCTGTTATGAAATCTCCATATGAGCTCCAACAGAGCCCACTAAGTACAACGTAGTAGACCATTATGAAGATTGAGCCAAGAGCCATGGAGATCATTAAGCTTCTGCTTGGATCCTTGACTTCACTTCCAAAGAAGGATGAACATGTGAATCCTATGTAGGCCCATGTCGCTGGGGTTGCCATTCCCATAGTGGCAGCCCAACTTGCCCCTCTATGGTATTTCTCCGGATCCATACCATTTTCAACTGCTAGATCCCAGATTTTATCCCATGTACCTGTTCCGAATATTGCATCAAATTTTGTCTTGGCTAAGATAGGTGCGTTTGCTGCTCCCCATGCGAAGTAGCCTATTGTTAGGACCCCAGTTACTAGTGGAATTATTACGATGATGTTCATAGCGTAGGCTAATGCCCTTGTTCCAAATAGAGCTATAAGACAGAATATGATGACCAGTAGGGATCCTACAACTATCTGCCCCCAGAAACTTGCCATCCAGGCACCGGCTTCCATTGCCCATGCCACTTTAGCCATTCTACCATATATCCATAGACTTACTCCGTAGAATTGACTATCAAATGCTCCAATGATTCCAAAGGAAATAGCTTCTGTGAACCAGAATGCCCATGAAGCCATAAAACCTATTAGTGGATCCATGGCTCTTGTAATGTAGATGTAGTCTCCTCCTGCTCTTGGCATCATTATCGCCATTAAGGCAAAACATATTGCAAGAAGTACACTGGGGACTCCTGCCACAACGAATGCTAAGGGTACATCGCATCCGGGATAATATACGGCATCCATTGTTGAGTGCCAATTGATTCCGCCGCCTATAACGTGTCCAAGAACCATTGTGAGTGCAGAGAACCATCCTATTTCTCTGACTAAGCCGGAAGCTCTTCTTACGAAGACAACTCCCTCTTCACCCATACTCTCCACCCTTTCTTATTAAGTAATTAGTTTTGTTTTATTTCTTCTGTTAAACTTTTATGTGTTTGCGTTATATATAAGTTTTTTCGTTTAATGTAATGGTACAAGAAAGTTGTAGTAGTATAATTTACTTTGAACTTGTTTAACTTGGTAAACACTCTTCTTGATTTGTATGTTGTTCATAACCTTTATTTGGATGAAATAGGTAGCTTTAATATAAGGGGAGATAGAAGTGTCCAGGAAGAAAACAGAGAAAAAGATCAGGGGTAAATTATTTTACCTCACTCAGGCGATTTCTTGGCTGGATGATGTTAGAAGAGGCTTATATACTGGTCCTGAGAAGATAGATAAGGCTCTTTTGAGATCTGATCTACCTCAGGTTAGGAGTATTTGGAAGAAGGCGAAAAAGGAGCTTAGAATATTAACTAGAAATTTTGCTATGGAAAAGAAAATTAGGAAATACGTAGTTGCTGGGACATTTTTAAGGGCTACGGCAGTTTTGTCACTCGGTATTTTTGGTTTATTGTATGTGAACGCCGCTATGAATCCTCAGAAAATGATGTGGCTAGTGAGTTTCATTAAAAATCCGATTTCAATTGTCTTGTTTATAATTATAATACCTAACACCTTTATGATAATAGATTATTTTGCAAGACAAAATCTAAAAGAAAAGATGATTGAAATAGGTATACAGGAAAAGAGAAGGTTGAAGGAAGTTATCAATCAATTATTGGAAGTTTTGGTGAAGGAGGCGAAAAAAGGGAAAGTTGAGGCGAAAAAGTTAAAGTTCAGACTCTTCTTCAATGACTATGAGCATATTGAAATCTTGAAAAAACCTGGTCGGCTTAGAAAAACCTACGAGGTTATACCCAAACTTTAATTTTGCTTTTTCACATAAAAACTGCTATAAGATCTCTAAACATGATAGAAATAAAAATTAAAGCAGTTATGATGTCATATTCTGATTTCTAAATGAGATTTTAGAGTGAGTATTGTTTACCTTATTACTTCTTCAACCGGTCTATACCAGATTTTCTTTGTTCCCTTTTTAGCTCTTTTTTGCCATGCTTTAGTTTTTGGCTCTTCCTCTATCATTTTAAGCAGTTGATCCACTCTTTCAACTACAGTTCCATATTCTTCCTCTGTTATTTTATTCTCGTTACGGAATTTCTCCGCAAAGCTTTTAACCTTGTTTAGGTTGTTTGTTGCATCATACCAGAATCCCCAGTCATTTGCAAGTACTTCTGCAATATATTTTCCATTTATAGCTTCCTTTTTCTCTTCTTTTTCCACTGGGTGTCCCAGAAATAGAACTATTAAGTCTATTATGTCTTTAAGGTTTATGTCATGGATTTGCGTTTTTTCTAATACAATATCTGCAAGAGTTATTGTTGGGTAATCTAGTTCTAATCTTCCTTTTTGAGGGGCTTCTCCAAAGTCGACGTCATGGCTGAATTCAAGTTTACTGAAGAAGATGTCAACATAATAGGCTCCTTTGGGGTGATAAAATATGTATCGTTTTCCTCCGAAAAGAGTGTTGATACGTCTATCTGGAATAAATTTTAAGTCCTTTTCAAAGAATTCTTTTACCTTTTTTCTCTGTTTTTTGTATGCTATGAGATCAAGATCTGTAAATGTTGGGCCTTTTTCACCTAATCTTCCTAAACTTTTATGAAGTTCCAGACACCTTGGTGTATGTTCGCTGTGAATGTGTATTGCTAGTGCGCCAAGTATTCTAAGTATGATGCCTTTTTCTTGAGCTTTATCTATTATTGTTTTTGCTTCATTAATAAACTCTTCATCTGACATTTTGACGCCTTTAACTTCTGTTGACACCGCTAGATTCACCCCTCTACTTTCCAGTATCTTTCTAGTCCACCATCAGGTGTTATGTCTATTATGAACCCCCTTAGAACACCTGACATATATTCGCTTCCAGGGTTAACCACAACTGTTTTTCCTATTTTGTCGGATGCGTAACTTTCGTGTATGTGACCATGCAACCCCATGAGTGGCTGGTATTTTTCGTGGAATTTTCTAATAGATTTGCTTCCTACGTGCTCGTATACCGGTGTGCCAGCATAGGTTACGGGTTTTAGATGCTTGTCCAGTTTTGGAGCTACGTCAAGCTTTGTGTTATAGGGTGGGCAATGGAAGTTACATAGTACATGATCCCAGTCTACGCTTACCTGATTAGCAAGTTTTTCTAATCTTTTCCATAATCCTTTTTCACTATCTTCTCTGGGCGTGTTCCACGGCGTTGGGTTAACATAGTCAAAGCTTATCATCTCATATCCTGGTAGACCTGGAATTTCAACTGCCTTTCCAAGTGGATATATTATGTTTTCATACTCTTTATCGAACTCTTTAATTACTTCATCTATGTACAGTTCATCGTCGTTTCCTGGCATTACATAGAGTGTTATGTCTTTTCCGAGTGTTTCAACTGCCATATTAAGCCAGTTTCTCAGTCTTTCACACATGAGTTCCTCAAAAAGTTTGTCGACTTTTTTAGGATTCGCTTGAAGTTCTCTTACTTCTTCTGGTGTCATTATTTTGGAATAGTATCCAAGATCTGCAATTCTTTGCTGCATTTTCTTTACTTCTTCCATGCTATGTAGTTCCCAATTCCTACCGACAACTTTGCATGTCCATAGGTTGTCTTTTTTCTGAATTATTGGGATAACGCTTTTACCTGTTAAATCACCACAGAAAAGAACTACCTGCGCACCTCTCTGCTTTGGAGTATTCAACCACTTTCTCCATACGAGATCACTACCGTGAACATCGGTAGAAAAGAAAAACCTAACCATTTTAACACCCCATATACTTCGAATAGCACGTTTTGCACATACACTATATTCTTATGAGATTACATTTAATTGGATTTATATCGTTCTCTTTTTATACTTTTTTAATATGGATTTCTAACTGATATTAAATAGTCTGAATTCTTTCAGACAATCCGACGTTTATACTTTACGATTGCAAATGTAATTGTTATGGTGCGGGGGGTGGGATTTGAACCCACGTAGGCTTGCGCGGTCATATTCCTCTACGCCAGCGGATCTTGAGTTTCGGCCAGATATTTTAAATCTTGTCCGCCGCCTTTGATCGAGCCCCTTGTTTTGTCTTTGACCTGGCTCGGCCACCCCCGCACAGTCCATTTTATCTACATTGTATGTGATTATAATTTATATTTATTTTTATTTTTTAAAAATAAAAATAAATTTATAAAGGTGTTGTGTTTCGAGGTTGTTCGAAAGCTAGCTGATTATTAAGTTTAGAAACAGGACATGCAGTTTATCAGAGGGTTATGCGGTTTGAACAACTTGCACGGAAATGCAGAAAGATTGGCGGTAAAGTATCGGTTTCCCGTCGAAGTTGTTGCAAGGTGGTTAGAAAGATACGGGAGGAGAACAGAAAATATTTTGGCTGCTTTAAGGACTCCTCCTCGTAAGTTTTCGATCCGTGTAAATTTACTGAAATCCATGCCCGAAGATGTTGCCAATTTTTTAGAAAGAAATGGATATAGGATCGAGTTACATGGCGACTTGAATGAGGTTATCTTTTTGAGAATAGAGGGCCCTTTTGATCTTCCTGAGGTTGAAAAGACTGTAATTGCTGACAAGAAGGCTGCTGAGAGTGTTTTGATGGGTGCTCATTTATTTGCTCCAGGGGTTTTGCAGGCTAAGGGTGTTAGGAAGGGAGATGAAGTTGCGGTTGTAGATGAATATGGGCAGATTGTTGGTGTTGGAATTGCCATGATGGATGGTGTAGAAATGGTTAAGGTTGGTAGGGGAGTGGCTGTGAAGATTACTCGATCTCTTTTTCGCGTTCCAAGTTTGAGGGGCTCGGAGATTTTTGAGAAGGGTTTAGTTTACCCTCAGAGTTTTCCTGCTATTGTAGCTGGGAGGGTTTTGGAACCTGAACCTGGAGATTTTGTTGTGGATATGTGCGCTGCTCCTGGTGGCAAAGCCTCGCATATTGCTCAATTGATGAATAATTGTGGTAAGATACTTGCTGTTGACAGATCTGAAACTAAAATTAGAGGGTTAGAAGAAAATTTAGCGAGACTTGGTGTGAAAATTGTTAGTACATACGTAGGCGATGCCAGAGAACTCCCCATTAAGTTTCCCTCTCTTAAGGCTGATAAAGTGCTTTTGGACCCTCCTTGCTCCGCTTTGGGTGTTCGACCGAAACTTTATGAAACACGGAGTGTGAGAGATATTTTGGCGTTATCTGCTTATCAGCGGTCCTTCCTCCGGGCAGCAGCTAAAATACTTAAAAAGGGAGGTGTTCTCGTTTATAGTACCTGTACTCTTAGTCCTGAAGAAAACGAGCTAAATGTAAAGTATGCTATAGAAGAGTTGGGTTTAGAACTTGAGGAACAGAAGTATTTTTATGGTTGTAAAGGAGAGAAATTTATTTCACAGTATGATCTGGTTCAGAGGTTTTACCCTGATTTGAATGATACTCCTGGTTTTTTCATCGCCAGATTTAGAAAAACTTTTGATTAACGAGTTACTTGTATTAGTCTGAGAAGGTATTTTACTGGTACTCCATTAAGCTCATCTGAGCACTTTTTATCTATTAGGACTAGTATTCCTACTGGTTTGGCTTCTAGCTCTCTTAAGCTTTCTACAGCATGTTTTATCACTGCTCCTGTTGTAATTACATCGCTGACAACTAAAGTTTTTTTGTTTTTAACCGTTGCAAACGAAGGACTTATAATTCCTGTAATTCGCCTCTCCTCTTTAGTTGGTTCTAAACTAGGTCTTGGTCTTATGATTGCAAATTCCTTTTTTAGTTCTTCTGCTATTTGTAGAGCAAGCGGTACTCCTCCCGTCTCTAATCCAGCTATTACTTCAGGTTCTTCTATTTCTCCTCTAATTATTAGTTCTTGTAGGAAGTCTGCCATTGCCTTTCCTACGTATTTTAGTCTTGTTACGTTTCTGCCAAGATTGCTCCAATCCACGTATATGTCTCCCATTGCTGTTATTCTTTCTTTTTCTCTTTCTGCATGTAATACAAGCCATATTGCAGTATCTCTTTGCACATTTAACGCATTTGCTATTTCTTCGGTTGTTAATCCTTTATTTTTAAGTTCTTTGGCTTTTTCTATTAACTCCTTTAAACTCTTCATTTTCTTTACCCCTTAATAACTTCTTTTTAACCGCTTTCCTTTTTATTTTTTCACCACACACATCACATATCTCAGCAGCATAACTTGTCGGAAACCGTTTTCCACATGCCGGACAGTAAATTTCCCAAGAAATAAGATACTTAATACCTTTTTGAACTAGGGAAACGAAGTTTATGGTCAATTTCTTTGCTACGTTTTGAATAGCATAATCATCTGATACAATGGTTGTTTTAAACCCCTTATTTTTATATTCAAGAGCTAATGCTAATATTTGTTTATCTGTTTCTGAGATATAAGGTAGGTCTCCAGTTTCACCTGCTACATGTTCAACTATTTTAATCGATCTTGTGCTTGGAGACTTTATTTCAATTTTTTGAGACTGAATATAAGTTTCGATGATATTTTTTATTTTTTCGTCCAGAATTTCATTTAATACTCCTGGAACAGTAATATATTTGCCGTTTGGCAGGTAGAAGTAGAATTTTCCTATAAAAGCAGATGCATCGAGGATTAAAACTTTTTTATTCAATATCTTCGCCTCTATAAAGCAGTCTTTTTCTGATTCTCCTGTATATGTCAACAGGTTTTATTCTTATGAATAAGACCGGGACATTTGACTTTGTTATTTTTATTACTGCTCTCACAGGGAGTGAATATCGAAATTGGCCGTCAATTACCAATAGTGCTTCAGTACTGGGTTTTAGCAGCTTTATTGTTACAGTGCTCTCTAATGGGACGACAAGGGATTTTAGTGTGAATCCTAAGGGGCAGATAGGAGTTATAATGAATGCTTTGACTCTCGGATCAATAATTGCTCCTCCAGCTGACAGCGCATATGCAGTGGATCCCGTTGGCGTTGCAACTAGTAAACCGTCTGCTTTTTCTGTTACCAACGTCTCTCCGTCAATTTCGATTAAAAAATGAAGTAGTTTTGCAGGTTGTTTTGATGTAACTAAAACTTCATTTAATGCATCGGGAAGTTTTTCTCCATTGATTATGGGAGAAAGCCTTTCACATCGTTCTATTTCAAAATCACCATTTAAGACTTTTTCAAGAGCGTTTATGGATTCATGTGGTTCAACTTCTGTTAGAAAACCTAGAGTACCCATATTAATTGAAAATATTGGGCATTCTCTTTTAAGACGCCCTGCTGTCATTAAAACTGTTCCATCTCCTCCAATCGTTATTATTAAGTCGGCGTGTACTTCTTCTAATGGTTGAAAATTAACATTACATTTAACTTTATTAAAAAGTTCTTTATCTAGAATTACCTTTATGTCTTTAGACTGAAGATAATTTACTATATTTTCAATTAGTTTAACGGCCTCGATTTTGTCCAGTCGCGATGTAATTGCTACCTTTTTAATCATTAAACTTCACCTTCTAACACTTTAAAGAGTACATAGAATCTAATGCCCTTACTTAAACTTGCAAGGTAGTATTACTTTTCGCTTCTTAAATCATATATCTTTGTTTTTCTTAGTGTTAAAATACTAAGCGCAAACTGTTGATACTTCTTTAGGATATAGACTAAGCGATGTGCCAATTTTTGGGTGTATGTCTTAGTTTTCGTTATCTTTGGCTTTGGTTTAAATTTTAACTAAATTTACAGGTTAATTATGGAAAAATATTGCTGTATGATTTAAAAATTGACTATAAATTTATTTGGGAGTGGTTATTTTAGGTTAACGAAACTTTTAGGTAATCATGTTGACGAAGAACTATATTAACTAGTAACCTTAAAAACGGTTTGATCTTTAATTAGATGGACAAAAGGTGATGTTGATGTCGTCCAAAGTAGTGGGTGTTGGAACTTTAAAGGAAGGAAGCTACATAATAATCGATGGAGAACCGTGTAAAATAGTGAGCCTAGAAAAAAGTAAACCAGGGAAGCATGGGGCGGCAAAAGCTAGAATTGTTGCGATAGGATTATTCGACGGCGTAAAGAGGAGTATAATAAAGCCTGTCGATGCTAAGATAGAGGTTCCTGTCGTAAATAAGCGTGTAGGCCAGGTTATCTCACTTAGACCCTTAATGATTATGGATTTAGAAAATCCAGAGATATTTTTCGAAACAGAGATGCCTGAGGATCGGGAACTTGCAGCAAAGTTAAAAGAAGGCGCCCAAGTAGAGTATTGGGATATTTTAGGTAGGAAAAAGATTGTCCGCGTAAAGTCAACAGGATAGATTGCCATGTCCGATGAAGAAAAGGGACTAGCCTGATAAAATGATGAACTCTATGAGTACTGAGGACCTTTGTATTCTAAACTTATTTTGCTATTTTATTTCAATGCGGAACTTTTTGATTTTCTTTGGAAGTTTGATTTCTAATATTCCATGTTTAAATCTTGCTTGGGCTCTTTTCGGATCAACTTTGCTTGGCAGTTTTATAAGTTTTTTAAACTTGTGAAATTCGACTTCATGTTGGACTGTACCCCATCGATTAAATTTTATACTTCTTTTCATGTCAGCTTGAATTTCCAGGGTATCTGTAGTTGCATTCAATTTTATGGCATCCTTATCTACGCATGGTAGGTCCACTGTTACGATAATATAGTCTTCAGTTTCCTGGATATCTACAAGTGGTTCTAGGCATTTTTCTCTTAGATCAAACATGGGTCTTTCTGTTTCGAAGGTTTCAAAAATCTCTTCAAATGTGTCTCTAATTCTCTGTCTTACGTCTTCGAAAATATCATATATTCTTTCAAAGATGTCCTTTCTTCTTTCTTTCTCCCCCACTTTACTCACCCCTTGGTTAAACATACATCATTGGCGGAATACCATGTTCCTGCGATTTACCCATTCGAGCCATTGTTTGCGAAGTTGTTCTCATCAGGTCTCTTAACCTTATTCTAAGTTCCTCCGCCTTTTCTAAGAGCGGCTTAATATCTAGGTCTACATCTAATATTTTTGATAATATTGTTACTACAGATGCAGCGGCTCCTGGATCAGGGTAGCGGGCGAAAGCTTGGGCGGATAGAAGCAAAGCGTTTAAGTCACTGTTGTAACATTCCATAAATATCGCTGCGTAGGGACCTACCATCATTCCCTCTTCTAATTTCTTAATTTGAAGTTGTTCAACTATTTTTTCCGCTTTTTCACCGCAAACAGCCGCGAAGACTTCTGGAGTTTCGAGATCCATTCTGTTCGGTACAGGTAGGCCGCCTATCATCAGGATTATGTCAGCTTTGTTTTCCTTAGCCCAATTAACTATTTTGGCTGAAAGTGGGAACATAGCTGCAGGTGGAATGGGTATTTCGGATAGAATTAGAAATATTTTATCGTGACTATAGATTCTAACTGGGAAAGATGGTTTTCCTTTGTGGAGGATTATTAACGGTGGAAAAAGCGGGGAGCGAAAATATCCCACTTCTTCCATTTTCAAGGTTTCTACCAAAAACATACTTGCGATTGTTCCAACTAGACCAACTTCCGGAAATCCAAGTATAATCTTAGAGTTTTCAGCGTTTATTGTTTTTTTCTGTATAATATCTATTACGTTTTTTCCCTCCATATTTTACACCACTTAGATTGATATTTCACTATTTTATCCTTAGTTTTTAAGGCTTAAAACTTTACCTCAATTTTTAATAGTGTATAGACGTATGACTGTAGTTGATGAATATTCTTACTATTCGATTTATCCTTACCATAAAGAAATGTTTTTATTTAGCATTGAACTTCAAATGTATGGTTTTACTTCTTTAAAAGGGGTTGGCATCTTGGTTCTTGAGAATTTAGGAAGATCTTTGCACGAAGCTTTAAGAAAATTGTTAAGAGCGCCGTTTGTAGATGAAAAAGTTGTTAAAGAGTTAATAAGGGATATTCAAAGATCCCTTTTACAAGCCGATGTTAATGTTGAATTAGTTTTAAAACTATCTAAAAATATTGAAAAGCGAGCATTATCTGAAGAAGTCCCCCCTGGAATCTCAAGAAGAGAATATGTTGTACAAATCGTTTATGATGAGTTAACTAAATTCTTAGGGAAAACACCCATTCCGCCGAGGATTAAACATGGAAAGACTAATGTAATCATGCTTGTAGGTATTCAAGGTAGTGGAAAAACGACTTCTGCTGCTAAACTTGCTAGGTACTTCCAAAAGAAGGGACTAAAGGTTGCACTAGTATGTGCAGACACTTTTAGACCTGGAGCCTTTGAACAACTTTCACAGCTGGCTCAACAAATAGGTGTTCCAATATATGGAGAACCAAAAGGCAAAAACCCTGTAAAAATCGCTAAAAACGGTATTAAAAAATTTTCAGCCGAAAAGTATGAAGTTGTGATCGTGGATACCGCTGGTAGACATAAGGAAGAAGAAGGATTAATGAAGGAAATGAAAAGTTTAGCTGAAGCAATAAAGCCTGATGAGATCGTTCTTGTAATTGATGGAACCATCGGTCAGCAAGCTGCTTCTCAAGCTAGAGCATTTCACGAGGCAACGCCCATTGGTTCTATTTTTGTAACTAAGTTGGATAGTTCAGCACGAGGTGGAGGTGCTCTTTCGGCTGTTGCTGAAACAGGAGCGCCTATAAAATTTATTGGTACCGGGGAAAAATTGGATGATATGGAGTTGTTTGATCCTCCTCGCTTTGTTGGTAGACTACTTGGTATGGGCGATATTAGAGGACTTTTGGAAAAGATTCGTGAAGCTAAAATAGTTCCAGAGAAGGATGTGGTTAAAAGTTTTATGACTGGAAAATTTACGTTAAGAGATATGTATTATCAGCTTGAGTCCGTTAGGAAGATGGGGCCTCTTAAGAAGATTTGGGAGTTTTTGGGTTTAGGTTACAAGTTGCCGGATGAAGTGAAAGAAGTTGCTGAAGAAAAGTTGGATAAGTGGAAGGTTATTTTACAATCTATGACCCGGGAAGAGTTAGAAAACCCGAAGATAATTAATCGGTCGCGTATGGTTAGAATTGCTAGAGGTTCGGGGACCGCCACTAGGGACGTTAAAGAACTTGTTGATCAATACTTTATGTTTAAGAAGGTTTTTAAACAAATGATTAGACGTAGAGTGCCTAGAATACATAAATTTCCTGGTGTCGAGACTTTAAGAAGGAAATAATTGTACGGAGGGCAGAGCGATAGAAAGCGATGTTTTAGATAAGGCTCTGGATATCTTGAAAAAACATCCTGTTTGTAACCATTGTCTAGGCCGTAGCTTTGCTCTGTTAGGTACTTCAACTGATAATTTTACAAGGGGGTTTTCCATTAAAGTTCTTTTAACTTTAGAGGCTCACAGACTTTTAGAAGAAGAATATATACAAGGATATGAAATTTTAAAAATATTAGCTGTAAATGGCAACTTTTCTATGGCAAGGGATTTACTTAGGAAAAAGGGAAAAGAAATTGTTAATGAAGCAGATTGGAAATGCTATTTTTGTGGTGGTATTTTTCAAAGAATAGATAACATTATAGATGACATAGTTAAAGAAGTGGAAAAATACGAATTCAACACCTTTCTAGTTGGATCACACGTAGACGTGGCCATTTTAGAAAAAGAAGATGAATTAAGAGCTCATGTAGGTTTATCTTACGGAGAATCCATAAAAAGAGAGTTGAACAGAGAGATTGGAAAAAAGTTACAGGAAAAGCTTGGAAAAAGTGTAGATTTTGAAAAACCCGACATAGTAATATTAATTCGGATACTTAAGGACTTCTCACATAAAATAGATGTTAAGGTGAACCCTATTTTCATTTACGGGCGTTATAGAAAACTTGTCCGCGGAATACCGCAAACAACGTGGATATGTAAAAAATGTGGCGGAAGAGGTTGTGAAGAATGTGATTGGACCGGGAAGAGACATAAAGAATCGGTAGAAGAATTAATAATAACACCAATGCTTGAAGTTATTAAAGGAGAGGAGGCCGTTTTCCATGGAGCTGGAAGAGAAGATTTGGATGCTAGAATGCTAGGCAACGGCAGACCTTTCATTGTTGAGATAAAAACACCTTTAAAACGTTTCATATCACTAAAAGATTTGGAGAAGTACGTGAATAACTATGCTCAAGGGAAAGTCGAAGTAAGAGATTTAAGGTGGGCAAGTAGAGAGGATGTTAGGAAACTGAAAGCTCTATCTCAGATAGCAGCTAAAGTATATAGGGTTTTAGTGGAAACCGAGAAGCAAATATCCGAAGAAGAACTTAAAAAATTAGAACAAATGCTTACTGGTATAACTGTTAGGCAGAGAACCCCTCTACGTGTTGCTTATAGAAGAGCTGACAAAGTTCGTATAAAAGCTATTTATGACGTAAAGACTAAAAAACTCGATGACCATCATTTTGAGATGATTGTTAAATGTCAAGGCGGTTTATATGTAAAAGAGCTTGTTTCAGGTGATGAAGGACGAACCACTCCAAGTGTTTCCGAAATTCTAGATACTAAAGCCAAATGCATCGAGTTGGATGTACTTGATGTAGAAACTCCAGCGTGATACCATTCGAAAACCTTTTATTTTGCACAACTGCTTTCACTATGACATTGCCTAGTGGTAAATAGGATCAAATAATTTAATGGTTGAGAGGCGCCTACCATGAGGAAATCAAAGGGATTTAGAAGTAGAACTAGGAAACTATTAAGAAAGCACCCTAGAAGAAGAGGACTTCCTCCTATCGGCAAACTGCTTAGAGAATATAAGATAGGAGATAGAGTGCACATAATAATTGAACCCAGTATTCACAAGGGACAGCCACACCCCAGATTTCACGGTAAAACAGGCGTTGTTATAGGAAAACGTGGCAGGGCATATATAATATCTGTTCGGGATGGAAAAGCTGAGAAAATAATATTTGCTCGTTCTGAACATCTTTCACCAGCACAGAGGTGAAGCATTTGCCAAAAAAAATTATTAAAGAAGTTCTTTTGACACTACCTGAAGTAAGACAATTGCTTGAAGAGAGGTCAAGGGAAGAGTTAAACTATATGCAGAGAATAACTTTAGACTACGTTTCCAAATTTTCGAAGCTGCCAGCTGAAGCAGCAAGACAATTAGTAAATGAGTTAACATCCGCATTTGGTTTGAAAACGGAAACGGCTATACAAATAGCCAATATACTACCGGACACCGTCCATGAACTCAGGGTCTTATTAACTACTGAGTCTAAAACTTTTACTTCAGATGAACTTAAAAGAATGATGGAAGTAATTAAAAAATACAAAAAGTAGTTTGAGAGAGTTGGAATGTACGCTCCTAAGAAAAAGTTCGAGGAATATGCATATGTGTTGGATTATCTACCACAAGGTAGACCAGACTATCGTAGGCCAACATATAGTAGGGAGCCGATAGTCTTAGCAATAGGAGAGGATTTTTTCACTCTATTAGAGTTAGTTCCAAAGAAAAATGTGGATATAGCTCTTCATGAAAGGGTGTATATAGGTAAGGGTTTTAGAGATAAAATTGATCATGTTAAGAGGAGAATAACCTATAATGATCTTACTGCAGCAGCTAAAGCAGAATTACCCTATGTTTTGGAGAAAATTATTAAAGAAAGAGAACCTTTCTTTGTCGACTTTTTCAATAAAGCTCAACCGATAACGATGAGAATGCATCAATTGGAACTTTTACCCGGTATAGGTAAAAAAATTATGTGGGAAATTCTTGAAGAAAGAAGAAAGAAGCCTTTTGAAAGTTTTAAAGATTTAACGTCTCGCGTAAAAATACCAGACCCGGTAAAAGCCATAGTTAAGCGAATATTAATCGAATTAGAAGGCGAAGACAGGTATTATCTTTTTGTTCGTCCATTTAAACCTCAGCAACGGACCGCACAAAAATGACCCATCTACTTAGAGAAACTCTCATTTTATTAAAAAAATATAATATAAAACCGAAAAAGGATCTAGGGCAAAATTTTATTATAAATAATAATGTTGTTGAGCGAATTGTTAAATATGCTGGTGTAGATCGTAATGACGTCATTTTAGAAATTGGTGCAGGCCTTGGAACACTAACTGGTAAATTGGCTGAACACGCAAAGAAAGTTTACGCAATAGAAGTTGACCCAAAGCTATGTAAAGTTTTAAATGATAGGTTTTCAACAGCTAAAAACGTTAAGATCGTATGTGAAGATGTTTTAAAGATGGCTTTTCCGTCGGATTTTAATAAAATAGTTTCTAATCTTCCTTATTCAATAGCAACGCCTGTAACCTTCAAAATTTTAGGCGCTTCTTTCCGACTGGCCGTCCTTATGTACCAGTTAGATGTAGCGAAACGGTTGGCAGCACAACCGGGTACAAAGGATTACGGTAGGCTTACTGTGGCAGTTTACTATAAAGCAGAGGTACAGATTCTTGAAAAAGTCTCAAAGACTGCTTTTTATCCAAAACCGAAGGTGGACTCTGCAATAGTGCTTCTAAAACCAAAAACAAAGTTGCTTGGAGTATCCAATGAAGAATTTTTTCTACATGTAGTCAGAGACCTATTTTCCTATAGAAATAAAATGTTAAAGAAGGCTTTATCTCATCTTTTCTCTAGAAAAAAGCTAAAAAAGGAAAAAGTGAAGAGAATTATAGATATTCTCGAAAAAAGGAATATAAGTCCCCAAAAAAGGATATATACTTTGAGTCCAGCTGAATTCGTGGATATTGCAAACGTTATATATTCGGAGGTTGGTGAAGCATTTAAATGAAGAGTAGTAAGATGGCTTTTTACGGAGAGTATAGGTTTGAGATTTTTGACGGTGTATACGACCCCGCAGAGGACACCTATCTTCTCGCCGATAATTTATATGTAGAGGAAAGAAGCCTCGTACTTGACCTTGGAACGGGATGTGGAATTCTAGGAATCATTGCAGCAAAGAAGGCAAAAATGGTCGTGGCTACCGATATTTCCCCGACCGCCGTTAAATGTGCAAAATATAACGTGAAAATTAATGGCTTAACCAAAAATGTTAACATTATTTTAGGGGACTTATTTCAGCCGTTAAGGAACAAAAAAATCTTCGATTTAATTGTTTTTAATCCGCCTTATTTGCCCAAATCCCCTTATGATGCCGACAACTGGCTTTCTAAGGCATGGAACGGTGGGAAGAGAGGTAGAAAAGTTATAGATAGGTTTTTAGAGGAATTTGATAATTATTTAAAACGCAGAGGAAGACTTCAGCTTGTGCAATCAAATCTTTCAAATCCAAAACTAACAATAAAAAAACTTGAAGAAAAAGGATTTTCGGTAGAGGTAACTGCAACTAGAAAATTACCGTTTTTCGAAGAACTTTATGTTCTCACAGCGTGGAGATAGGAGGTTTATATTTTGCCCGCGAACCTTCCCCCGGAAGCGTTGGCAAAACAAAGAAAGTATCAGGAGGCAAAGACGCTAACAGAGAAAATAAGGGCCCTTGAGGAATATATTGCTGCTATTCCTAAGCATAAAGGTACAGAAAAATTGTTAATGCAGCTTAAAAGAAAACTAGCTAAATTAAAAGCAGAGTTAGAGTCAAGTTCTAAACGAAGTGGTGTAGGTGGAGTATCTTTTCATGTTAAAAAGGAAGGTGCCGGGCAGATAGTTCTTGTCGGTTTGACATGTGTGGGGAAAAGTGAGCTACTTAATGTTTTAACTGGAAAAAGCGTGGAGGTTGGTAATTATCCTTTTACAACAAAGCGGCCAGAACCCGGTGTTACATACTACGAGGATGTACCCATTCAAATCGTAGAAGTTCCTGCTCTTTTCGAAGGCGCAAGCCGTGGAAGTAGGCTTGGGTCACAAATACTTAGTGTTATTAGAAATGCGGATGTTGTGGCTCTTGTGATCGATTTAACAGCAGATATAAAACATCAAATGAGGACCTTGATAGAGGAGTTAAAGAGTGGAAAAATTTACCTTAATATGAGACCTCCTCCAGTTGAGGTGGAAAAGACTCCTGGGGGAGGAATAAACGTTATAGGTAGCAGTTATTTAAGAGACTGTAGTGTGGAAGACGTAGTAAGTTTACTTCGCGATCACGGTGTCTATAATGCTATAGTTAAAATATTTGGGCCTGTAAAGCTCGAAGATTTTACCATAGTTCTTGAGGGGGGTATTACATATAAGCCTGCTTTAATTGTAGCAACTAAGGGGGATTTGCCTGGAACCAGCAGTAATTTTGAAAAGTTAGTTAAGGATTTTAGAAGTGTGTTTAAAGTGGTCCCAGTATCTTCGAAAAAGCGGAAAGGAATTGATGCATTAAAGAGGACATTTTTTGAGATGTTAGATGTTGTGAGGGTTTATACGAGAGATCCTTCACAGGGAGTAAGTGAAAAACCAATAATTCTAAAGAAGCCAGCAACGGTAGCTGATGTTGCTAAGAGAATACATAGAAGGTTTATTAAGGACTTTAAATTTGCTCGTGTTTGGAGGAAGTCTGAGAAAGTTGAAGTTTTAAAGGTTGGATTAGATTTTGAACTTCGAGATCTAGATATTATTCAGATTTACACTTCTTAACATGTGAGAAAAATGGAAGTTATTGTGATTTTTCTTGGCGCTGAAAATGAAGGAAATATAGGTTCCTTGGCTAGGGTGATGAAGAATTTTGGTTTATACAGGCTTATCTTGGTATCTCCTAAGGCAAAGATTGGAGTCGAAGCTTTTAAATCAGCTATGCATGCACAAGATGTCTTAAAATCAGCCAAAGTTTTAGAATCCTTTGACAAAGCTGTAGAAGATGTGGATTTCGTAATCGGTACCACAGCAAGATTAGGGTGGAATTATAATGTACTAAGGACCCCCATATTTCCCGATCAATTATCTATATTGAGGGAGAGGGAGGGAAAAATAGCTATAGTTTTTGGTAGAGAAAGTAGCGGTCTTACTAACGAAGAGTTAAATAAATGCGACGTAGTATTGACCATACCAGCAAATCCAGAATATCCCACCCTTAACATTACACATGCTGCCGCTATTATATTTTATGAATTGTTTAAAATACTTAGAAAATCTATGACTGAAAGGTATCGTTGCGCTACTAAAGTCGAAAAAGACAAAATATTAGAAGTATTTGGTAAATTGTTAGAGGAAATTGAATATCCATCAGAAAAGCTTCAAATAGCTTTTAGAGTTTTTCGAAACATTGTTGGCAGGGCTTTCATATCCGGTAGGGAGGCTCATACATTAATAGGTGTTCTTCGAAGAACGGTGACCCTAATAAAAAGGCTAAAACAGAGAAAACAGAACAGGTAGGACAAAATTTTAGAATCCTAGTCTTTTCTTTATTTCTGGTGGGGCTTCTTCAACAATTATTCTACATTTCATCGGAAACTTCATTGCTGCTCTTCTTAAGGCTTCCACAGCTACATCGACATTATCTTTGTTAACTCTGACAAATATCAGTCGTTGCCCCGCTCTAACTCTTGCAGCTGTTCCTATGGGCTTACCGAAGGCTTTTCTCATTCCGTCTTGAAGTCTGTCAGCACCAGCAAATGCCATCATTTTGTTTTCTCTAAGGACGTGGTGTGGGTACACTGTCACTTTTAAGTGGTAGTTTGATCGGCTTAATTTAGCGGTTAGATATTTATTAGCGGCTATTCTTGCCGCTTCTAGAGCATTATGTCTAACCTGTCTTTCTTCTAGGGCTATGAGACTTATTTTTACTTTGAAATCTCCACTTGGGTCCCCCATGTCGAAAATCCTTATCTTTGGTGGTGGGAAACCTCTAATGTATTCTTTTCTTGTGTATGGTGGTCTGTCGATTTTACCGTAACATCTTGCTGGTCTTTCTGGCATATAGCGTCCCTCCGGGATTGCTGAAAAATCGTAGTAGAAACTGTTTATTAACTTTACCCTTTATGTTTTAGAATAATAACTTGATTAACATTAAGCTAAGTTTGTCACACTTAGTTGTAATTTAATCGTTAAATAATACAAAACTTATTAGCTTAAGGATTAAAAATCGCCGCTTGGTGATTTGTAGTCAAGGGAGTGTAAGCTCTAAATGAAAGCAGGAAATGAAAACTATCTGCTGATAAAAACTGTTCCGGGTCTTGAGGATATATCTGCAATAGAGATTAAAAATTTACTTGAGAATCTAGAGGAAATTACAATTCGTCCTCACGGCATCTTGGGCAGAATATTGGTTAAAGTTAATGCATCTATTTTTGAGGCTGCTCAAATCCTTAATGAGAAGGCAAGAAGCATAGAGAAGGTAATTGTTTTACTAGGAATATGTAAGGTGGATAGAACAAAGAGTGGGTTAAAAAATATTTATGAAGTCATTAAGAACTCCAAGGTTAGCAATCTTTTAACACCATATGAAACTTTTGGAGTACGACCTAGTAGAGAAGGAAAACATGAATATACTTCCTTAGATATAGGTAGGGTAGGGGGAGACGCTATAATAGACAGGGTAAGGGAAATATTTGGTGAAAGGCCCGCTGTAAATTTAAAACATCCATCAATCATTGTTTATTGCGATGTTGTGGGAGATATATGTATGGTGGGAATAGACACAACAGGTGATATGGCTTTACATAAGAGGGGGTATAGAGTTTTTGACCATCCAGCTGCTCTAAGGCCGACCATTGCTTATGCCATGATCAAAATCGCTGATGTTAAAGAAAAGGAAATTTTGTTGGATCCTTTCTGCGGCGGAGGCAGTATACTCATCGAGGCTGCATGTGTTTATAAGAAATTAAGGCTTTTCGGAATTGATGTATTTGCTCAGAATATTAAAGGTGCTTATCTTAACGCTGTTTGTGCAGGGGTAAGCGGAAAAATTACTTTTATTGTTGGAGATGCTACTAAATTAGATAGGATTTTCAATATAGAGGTAGATAAGATTATTTGTAATCCTCCTTATGGTATACGTCAATTAAGAGGGGGAAGACGAAAGGAAATACCTCAACTTTATGATAAATTTTTTTCATCCGCTTCAAAAATTCTTGCTAACAACGGAGTTATATGTATTATAACTCCTAAAAGGAAAACTATCAAACTTGCCGTCGATAAATCCAAGTTGCAAATCTATCATGAACGAGAAGTGTATCATGGAGGATTAAAGGCTTATATTTTCGTTATAGGAAAACGCGATTAAATTGCAGAAATACAACTTTACTTGATCAGCCTCGCCACTATTATTATCGAAATCCCCAAGTTTAGAAAAGACGGATGTCTACTGAACTTTCTTTCAAATATATTCAAAATTTTTAGGTAAAGTGCAGATAATTTTTCTACCTTTCTAATTATTGGTGGTGGGAGGAGTGGTATCAGTACATGTATTCCTCTGGCTTTTAATATTTTAAATCCGTTTTTTGATAGTATTTCTTCTACAAAATTTCTATCAAAATAGTAATTGGTAATCCATTTGAGTCCTTCAGTATCCATATATGGAAAATCAAGTTTTTTTATTCTTCCCTTCCTCATGATTTCTATGATTGCAGCTTTCTGCTCTTTAATTCCATAGAATCCGAGTATCCGCCATAAAGTTTCGAAACTTTTCCAGTTGTCAAATTCAAAGACAAAAATACCCTTTTTTCTCAAAATTTGGTTAATTTGGCTAATTGCTCTATTAAAGTGTAAAACGTGATTTAAAACTCCGCCCAGACATGTTACCGCATCAAAAATTTTACATCTGAAAGGTAAATTCTCTGCGGATGCTAGGACAAAGTCTACATTTCTAATGTTGTTTCTCTTCTTTTTGTCTTTTGCAATTTTGATCATTCCTGGAGAGACATCAAGACCAATTATTCTAGAATTTTTCTGTCTGGATATTTCTAGTGCTGGCCAACCAGTTCCTGTTCCAATATATAAAACAATTTTATTAGAGAAATTGAGAGAATTTATTTCCTTTTCATACTCTTTATACATATGTTGGTCGAACAGATCATCTGGCCCATCATAAAGATTTGATACTTCATTGTAAAATTTTGCTACTGATCTTATTTCCATGGCTTTGCACGCACGTTTTACGCTTTGCAGTAAAATTAAAAGAAACTTTCAAAATTAATATTGAAATTAAGTTAGATGAAAATGGAAGAGATGAAATATTCAAAATTGTTGATGTTAAGCTGGTACTAATTGTAGAAGCTCGTCAAATTCCTTTTCTAATTGCTCCTCCACCTTGCTGAAGACCTCATTTACCTGGTCTAATGGTACTATTTTTAATCTTGCTATTCTTTCACGAACAGGTAAGCTCATGACTTTCTCCATGGGAACTCCTCGATCAATTACTTCTTTCGCCCT
>JAUQZC010000166.1 GCA_030587435.1 Candidatus Baldrarchaeota archaeon
AAATATTTCGCTTTTTCATAATCATGACTAATTAACCTCTTCAAGATGACGGCCAAAATTATAACGAACATTATTGTAGCTACCAGCTGATGCGCCAAAACTACAAGAACCATGCAGAGTGAAAGTATTCCGAAAGATTTCCGGTGGTTACTGTCCAAGTACTTATGTATTATCGTTAGAAAGACGAAGAGGAAAACTAAGCCAAGTTCGCATCTAAGCATATCCCATGAAATTCGTAAACTAACAAAATATAAAGTGGCCAATAAAGAAGCGAAGAGACTCTTCCTATATGACCAAGCTAAACTTTTCTTGGCATAAAAGTGCACGGTGAGGCCTAGAAAGCCATGCATAAGTGATGGCAGAATCTTAAGCGTAACAGTCAATGGAATACCAATCAAAGTGAGTGCCGCTAGCAGCGAATAAAACAGCGGCGCACAACCAATAAACTCCCAAACATTAACTCCGTTACTGACCCATCTTAGTGTAACTGGAACATAATAACTGATGGTATCAAAGCCAACGATATATTTGCCCATAAGAAGCTCAGGGAATGCTCGGAACGCTAAAGGTGTGATAAATGCTAAGAAGAGAAAAACCCTAGGGTTAACACCGCAGTGAGTATGCAAGGAGTTCAAGTGATACGTCAAGGTCATACTTAAAAGCAGGCAGTTTTTGTTTTTATCACACCAGTTTTTTCAGTTTTTGTCCATTGCTGAGGCCTACGTAAGAGTATGAGCAGTGCCGCATATAATGCAATAAACGCCTGCAAACTCCAGTAGAAGTATATAAAGGGCAACCACAGTAAATTTGCCAGTTTTCTGGGCTTAGAAACGTAAGCCAAAGCTAAACCGCAAGCTATAAGCGTAATGCTAGTTCCAATAGCGGAAAGCTGCATTAAGAAGTAGAATAAGGCATTAAAATTAGAGGCTGTAAAGGAGGTGTAGAGTGCTGCAAAGTAAATGAATATGGAAGCAATAAGGATGAATGGTCCGAAAAGAGTTGTTTCAGCGTCAATGTTCCTCTTATTTAGCTTAGTCATTAGCCTTCCGTATTTGATAGCTACGTCTATTGTTCCTCTAAACCATCTGATTCTCTGTCTAAAAAGCCGTCTTAAACTGGATGGGTTTTCTTGCCATGAACGTACATCAGGAGCATACCTTATATGGTAACCTTTCTCAGCTAATCTAACTGATAATTCCATATCTTCAGATAAAACTTCGTTGAAGCCGCCTATTTTCTTTAAAATATCTGCTCGGATGAATTGACAACTTCCCTTTAGATGGACAAATAGCTCTAAAACATCTTTTCCGCGCAAATACGCTTCATATGAGACAGCTTCTTCATAGGAAATAAGCTTTGTGAGCATATTTTCATCTTGATTAATTGATAGTATCCGCCCTTGAACAGCTATAACTTGCGGGTCCTCGAAGTATTTGCAGACATTTATTAAAGTGTCAGGCTCTGGAACGCTGTCTGCATCAAAAACTGCGATAACCTCTCCGCTAGCATGTTTAATCCCGTAATTTAGTGCTGATGGTTTGCCGTTTGAAATTGACTTGTGCAACACCTTTATCAAACCGTTATTTTTTTCAGCGTATATCTTGCAAATATCAGGAGTCCTATCCGTTGATCCGTCTTCAACAATAATAATCTCCATTTTATCCTTAGGGTATCTAAGTCTCAATAAAGCATCAAGTAATCTACCTATAACCTTCTCTTCATTCTTAACGGGGACAATTATTGAAAATTTATATAGGTATCCTTCGTGATAAGAACTATTTTCAACCCTTCTTTTGCTACACCGCATATTTTTAATGCCAGCTATTAAAATAAGGAGATTATAAAATGACCATGCTAATACTACTAAGGTGAAGCATGCTAGAAATATACAAACTAAATTTATCAAGGCAAGCACTCTTTCTACTTTATCTAATAGTAGACTACAGCTCGGTTGCTGTTAAGATACATTATCGCAAGAAATCTTGCGAAAGATATATCTGATAGCCATTTTTCAGCCGAAGGGTTTCCCCATTTTTTCGCAAGCGAGACAATTTTGCAGGCAAGCGTAAAGCCTATTGTTCTTATAATCCAAGAAATTCTATTCTCCAAAGCTTCTTCCAACTTTCTAACAACAGTGCATAATGACATAGCTAACTTTACGCTTCGCACTCTATCAACCACCTTTATCACCAAATCAATTAAAACTCGATCGAGATTTGTTAAAGCCTTGAACCAGACTCCAGTTCTTTTTGCCTTTAACTTTAAAAGCCGAAGTTTTTTCCTTTCAAAGATTATCCTTGCAACTTTCATGTTAATGACTCCTATACAATTAAGATATATTTTGCATTCAGAATCAGAATAAAAAACTTTCCATCCTCAAATAAACATTGAAAAAGCCCAAAACAAAATTTCAGTAGCGATAAGTTTCTAATATGAGATTCCACATGATTTCTAAAGCACAATCAAAATTAACTCACGAATTCAAAGTTACGCCTTAATGGTGTTTAACTGAACTTTTATTTTGAGTTTATTTTGGTTGAATTATTGGAGGGTATTTGTCGGGTTCTTTTAGTGCTTTACTGTAGCATTTTGGGCAGAATATGTGGATATACCAGCTTTGTGGATTAAGTGTTGGTAGTTTACCTCAATCCATTTATCTGCCAAATTGATCGCCTTCAGATCCCTTATATTCTAATCGAGTAAAACCTTCGTATTTCTAGACCAAATTGGCCTATTTTTATAGTTTAATGAAGATTTCTTATCGCTTTTTTGGTGTGTGGGTTATTATTTTATAAATGGTGTTTGTATTTTGTATTTGGAGGTTTGGTGAGGCGGCTGATAAGAGGCGGTTATTGATTTTGGGGCTTCTTTTAGGCGTAGGAAGGATGATGGGTTATTGCCTGCTTTAGAGCGTTATGATGCATCGTTCTCTTCGGCACTCAAAATATTTGTTAAAACACTTAAGAAGCGCGAAAAATCAATTCGTACCTGTTAAAACCAGTTTTTGGGATTTAAAATAGAGGCCATGTTATGTAGAATTATTGACTTAAGAATCGCTCTATTTCGTTTTCTGCGTTGTCTGCTTTTATGAAGATTGGGACGTTTTCTATTCCTGTTGCGATGTAGCTTGAAAGTAGCCATTCTCCTGGCGCGAATTCTAGGGTTTTTTCTAGTATGGTTTGGTCTATCATGAATGTGTTGCTTACTACTTGGCGGTCGTATGGGCGGGGTAGTGTTCCTACAAAGTATGTGTGGAGTTGTTGCAGGGCGTTGGTGTTGAGATAGGCTATTCTCTGGGTTGCAACACACACGCCTAGTCCGTATTTTCTTCCCTGTCTAAGAAGAGTTTCTACTTGTCTGGAACATTTCTTGTCTATGCCCGATGAGCCGGATAGTTCTGGTATGAATTCTTGGGCTTCGTCGAAGACGAAGAGTATGTGCGGTTTTACCTGGAATTTTCTTTTTCTTCGGTTGAGTAAGTCTCGTGTGAGAGTTATGACGAGGTCTTTTATGGTTGTGGGCTCAGCTATCGAAATGCAGACCAGTCTCGTTTCTCCTTCTATTAGGTCTCGGATTTTTTCAGCTGTTAGGCCTCCTGTCTCTTTCTTTTCTTCTTCACGCTTCTTTATTATGTCTAGTATTGTGGATCTTGTTGTTGCCCAGGCGTATAATCCACTTTTATCATGAACTCTGAATTTTTCTACGGCTTGAGTAGCTACGGCGTCTATAAACTCTACAAATTTTTCGTCTACCTCTTGGTTTTCTATTAGGCCGTTTTTATCCATGTACTCTATTATGGCGTCGCGGATTTCATCTATGGCGTTTAAGTAGTGGGGTTTGTCAGCGTTTCCTTTTCTCTGCTCTTTGAGTTCTTCTAAGAAGTCGGCGTAAGTTGGAACCTTCATTTTTGGCTTTGTATAGTAGGAGACTCTTCCCAGATCCATTATTTGCTTAAGTCCATTTAGAACTCTGGTATCAGACTCGTATTCTCTTGGTTTTACTACGGAGTTATAAAACTGTTCTAGGGAGTCTATTTTGCTTTCAAGTATTACTTTAGCCGGGATGTCGGGGTCGGCGATTACGTCCATTAGTAGGAATGGATATTCGCAGCTTATGTCAAAAATCACTATTTTTGTATCCTTTGTGTGGTATATTATTCGTCTGAGAATGTTTGAGAGTAAATTGCTTTTCCCTCCGCCTGTAAACGCGAATATTCCAAAATGATATCTCACCAGCTTCTCAAAGTCTACATAAATTGGAATGGAAATTTCGCTGGCTTCAAACATTTTTATTAGGCCTAGGCGTGGGTCTTTTCTGGCGTCTGGACTTGTTTTTGTAATGTCTACGCCTAGCTGCTCAACTATCTTCTGATTATACATGAGGTTGATCATTTTGCTGTTGAGGATGTATGCTTCGCTTCCAATTATTGGATAGGAGAAGCCCTTCACGAATTCCGGATCCTTATCTCTATAGAGTATAAGGTCATAGTTGACTGGTATGGCGCTTATCTGTATCATCATCGTGGCGTGGTCATCGGTTTCCCAGTCTGCCTCTGACTGCTGTATAATTTCAAACTGTAATGGATAATAGCCGTGATCCGATAGGCCCTTTAGGCCGAAGTGTTCCGGCCAGACTCTAGAAATTTCCATGAGG
>JAUQZC010000015.1 GCA_030587435.1 Candidatus Baldrarchaeota archaeon
TAGACAGTTGAATGGACGCTACAAAGTTAAAGCTTCAAAAATTCTACCCTTATTTGAAAAAGCTAAGAGTCTTATTCGAGAATTCGATGATATTTCTTTTGTATGGGTTCCAAGAGAAGAGAACAGTGAAGCAGATTTCTTGAGTAGAAAGGCCTACAAAGAATATGTAACAGCTAATCCTGACGCTTTAAAGAAGTATAAACAGTTTCTTGCAACTGAAAAACAAAAACAACTCATGGACAAACTAAATATCAAATATCCGTTTTACATTTCAAAACGTGAAGCATCTAAACTTATCTCACAAAAACTGAAACAAAAGAGAAGGGTTTAAAGCCAAGAATAAATAGATATCAAATCAAATTCATTTATGTTGTGAGGTGGAGTTTTTGAACATTATATTTGTGGATCAATCTAATATTGAAAGTGTTAATGTTTATAGAAATGCTGCAATCGTAAAGAGAAGTTTTCCTGTTGAATTGACCAAAGGAGAGAACGAGATAAAATTGCTGAACATTGAAAATACTGTTGTTCCAGATTCAATAAGAGTTTTCGCCACTAAAGATGTTAAAATTAGAAACGTGGAGTTTTCAGTGGTTAAAAAACCTGCAGAGGAAATCGACGTTGAGATGAAGAAAAAGTTGCTGAACGAGTTGAGAAACCTGGAAAATCAAAAAGAAATCCTGGAAAATGAAATAAATGGCATTAAACGAGTGATTAGTGCCATAGATGACTCCATGGGTAGAATAATAATGTCCTTTGGTAAAAAAGCTGTAGCAGGAAGGGCTGAGGAAGAAAATTTCACCAAAACTCTCAAATATTTAACAGATGTGCGAAAAGAAAATTTAAGACAGCGGGTTGAAAAAGAAAAAGAGCTAAGAAAAGTAAATATTCAAATAGAACAAATCAAAAGTCAATTAACTCCAGGAGAGAAAAGAGAATTAAAAGAAATAGGTGTATTAACTTTATTTGCTTCAACAGCTACCAGTGCAAAACATATTTTTAAAGTAGAATACAATGTGACAAATGTTTCATGGAAACCGGCATACGACTTAATTTTACAAGATGGAGAAGTCATCTTAACGATGTACGCTAAAATTTTGCAAAGAACAACTGTGCCATGGGAAAATGTTCCGCTAACTGTTTCCACGAAAACTATTCAACCTGTTTTTAAACCGGAGCCAAAACCTTGGTACATAGAGAGAATGAAACCAAGACCTCGAATGGAAGTGCCCACAACTATTAAAGCCATGGCACTTAAAGTTCCTAAAGCTTTAAAAGCTGAAGTTGAAGCTGAAAAGGAACTTGCATTTGAAGAAGCTGCCATAGTTGAAGGAGAATATTTAACATTCGAAATAAAGGAGCCTATATCATTATATCCAAATAAACCTCAACTTGCACTCTTAACCTCTCAAAAAATAAGTGGCAAAACAAAATATGTCTGGTATGCATTTAGACAACCCGGGTTTATAGAAATCGTGGAGTTTGAGAACCCTGAGCTTAGCATATCTCCAGGAGAATGCAGAATATTCAAAGGAGACATATTTGTAGGTGTGACAAGTCTACCATACGTGGCTCCTGGACAAAAAATTGAACTCGCAACAACATGGGAAGAAAACATTGAAACAAGAAGAAAACTAATACGAAGAGAGGAAAAGAGGAAAGGTTTGCTAAGAGATAAAGCATACATAAGATACACCTATAGGCTCACAACAATAAACCATAAGAAAACATCTGTAAACGCAGAGATAATAGATCAAATACCAGTAGCAAAAGATCCAGAAATAGAAGTATCACTAGAAAAAGTCTACATCGAACCCGTAGAAACAAACATGGGAATATTAAAGTGGAAGTTCGAAATAAAGCCAGAAGAAAAGAAAGAAGTCGAATATACATTCATCGTAAAGTTTCCACCAGACTACGAAATAGCAAACCTACCTTAACAACTTAAAGCAAAACAACTTAAAATCTGAAACACATCCCCTAGAATAAATTAAATTTATATGAAGTGTAAGGATTCATTACTTGAGGACGGCGGGTGTTAAGAATGCCTTTCTGTAAAAGATGCGGCAGCCATATACCTGAAGACGCAAGATTTTGCCCTTATTGCGGAGCTGAACAGCCCATTGCGGTAACTCCCGCTACACCAACCATTCCCGCAACAACATTTGAGAAAAAAGATCCGGGTTTAACGGCGCTTATAGCTATTGTAGCTGGATTTTTCGGCTTGTGGGGTGTTGGCCACATCTATATAGGGAAAGTAGCTAGAGGAATAGCTCTTCTCATCCTCGGCATAATAATTCAATGGTTCTTAGGAATAGCGTTTTTCATGGCAACGTTTTTTGGCATGACGTTTGGACCTTATGGTATGATGCATGGCCCCGGAGTTATAGGTTTAATGCTGTTTGCCAGTGTAATTTGGATGATTATTATTCTAGTGGGCTTAATCTGGCAGGCATATGACGCTTATAACTTAGCCAAGTATTACAATAACTATGTACAAACCTATCAAAGGCCACCATGGTAGGTCGTCGTAAATGTGAATTTGATAAATTTCTGTCTACGGAGAAACATTTATACTATGTACGACAAATTAGTGTACATTGGTGTGTACAAATGAGTTCTACATTTAGTATCAGGCTACCTAAAAAGCTAAGGGAAGAAATGAAGAAATATTCAGAGGTTGATTGGGCAGATGAAATAAGGAAGTGCATTAAAGAAAAAATAAATAAATTGAAACTGGAGGAAATTCTTACCAAAGCAAGAACTTTAAGAGAAAAAATGATGGAAGAAATAAATCATGCAGAACTGATCAGAGAGGATAGAGAAAAATGAAAATTGTCTTAGATTCCAGCGCCATTGCAGCTTTATTTTTTAAAGATCCTTTTTCTAATGCTGTTGAAAGAACTCTAAAGCATTACGATGAATACTATACTGTTGATTTTGCGGTAGCCGAAGTTACAAATGTAGCTTGGAAACGAATAACCTTATTCAGCGAAGATCAAGAAATTATTAAAAAAGCGCTAGATGCCGCAATAAACTTTATAGAAACTTTGTGTTATGTTGTTTCTACTAACAAGTTATATAAAGATGCATTAAACATAGGTATTAATACGAGAATTACCATCTATGATGCAGTTTTTCTCGCTCTTGCAAATGCTCTAAAAACTAAACTATTAACATGTGATACTAAATTGAAAAATAGACTAACAGGGACAAAATATTTCGATCTATTACAATACCCAACATGATATAACTGGTGGGAAGTATGATATCCTTAAAGAATGTTTTCCAAGCTTATTTCAAAATAAAAAACTATGTCAGGAAAACACCATTAGATTTCTCTTCAATTTTAAGTAACGTAGCTAAGGCAAATGTCTTTCTTAAACTGGAAAATTATCAGGTTACAGGTTCATTTAAAATACGTGGAGCCCTTAACAAAATAATTAAAAACTTAAACCGTGCCAAGAAAAGAGGAGTAATAACTGCTTCAACAGGCAACCATGGATTAGCAGTAGCCTACGCCTCCAAAATATTTAATGTTAAAAGCAAAATTATAGTAGCTACCAATGTTTCTAAAGTAAAGTTGAACAAAATAAAACAGTACGGCTCTGAAATAGTTTTTCATGGGAAAGATTATGATGAAGCAGAGGAATACGCTAAAAAACTCGCAGAACAAGAAAGTCTCATCTATATTTCACCCTATAACGATTTAGATATAATTGAGGCAAATGCAACAATAGCTCTAGAAACCTTCACGGATAACCCTGACATCGATACTTTTATTGTTCCAATAGGCGGAGGAGGTCTAATTTCAGGTATTGCATTTCTTTCAAAAAAAGTTTCAAAGGATATAGGAGTTATTGGTGTTCAATCTGAAAACTCGCCTGCAATGTACGAATCCATTAAAAAAGGAAAAATAGTTAAGGTTCCTTTAAAGCCTAGTTTAGCTGACGGTTTACATGGAAATGTTGAAGAAAATTCAATTACATTCGACTTTGTACAAAAATATGTAGACGAAATAATTCTTGTTTCCGAGGAAGACATAAGGCAAGCGATTAAATTTAGCTTAGAAAAATTGGGAATATTAATTGAAGGATCAGCTGCCGTAACTATAGCTTCCATACTAAATAAAAAATGGAAATCTAGCGGAAAAAATGTGTGCTTAATAATTAGTGGGGGAAACATTGATATTCAGTATGTTAAGGAAGTTCTCTCCAGATAAAATGAATTTAGCAGTAATGTTTTAAATGAAAACATCGTTTCCTAGCACGTGCTTTAAAATTTACTGTGAAAATAAAGTGTTTTAGATGCTTGTTATTTGTTTGAAACCTTACACATTTTAGATGTTGTTAATTTTTCGAGAAAACTTTATATATGGCTTTGAACTATACAAGTTTGAACTTTAATATTAAAGCTTAAACTTTTATATGCAGGCTGGAGGTTAAGCAATGAACCCCTTTGGATTAGTTGGTGAACGTTCAAAAGCTTATTATGTTGCGGCTACTGGGATGATGACGGCTCTGGTCTTTGTTCTTACCTCGATTTTTCAAATATCGATTGTTGCAACCAAAGGATATTTTAATGTCGGTGAAATTGGCGTATATATTTCTGCACTGCTCTTTGGTCCCTATGTTGGGGCTTTTGCAGGCGGTGTTGGAAGCGCTCTCGCCGATATGGCCACAGGCTACTCCGTATATGCTCCAGGCACTCTTATAATAAAGGGTTGTGAAGGATATTTAGCTGGGATTTTACTTCAACGTTTTCAAGGAAAAGCGAAAAAAATATTACCCGTTGTTTTAGGTCTAGTTGTTGCTCTCTGCATAGGAGTAATTGGGGTATTATATTATAATTCAGTTTGGGACTTCGTATTAGGCATATACATTAATCCTTCTGGTGGAGAGACCCCACTTTTGGATATATCCTTCCTTAGGGTATCTATTTCGTTAAATTCGATATTTTGGATAATTATAGCTATTATTTCTGGCGTGACTATCGCGTATATTGGAACCATGGTTAGCCCAGACATTTCAAGTCTCGTCCTTGCAGTTTTAATTGCAGGGGGTACTATGGTCCTAGGATACTTCCTTTATGAATACTTCATTTTGTATGCTATCCTAGGAATGGAAGTAGTTGCCGTCGTTGAAGTACCCTTCAACATAGGACAGGCAGTGGTGGGTCTAATAATTTCTATTCCTATCGTGAGAACCTTGAAAAAAGTCTTCGAATAATTTTTACAATTCCCGTGGGAAATGATATAATTCAAAAGTTCCAAAAATATGTTGGCTCTATCCTTCCATCCAGAACTTACTAACCAACCACCAAATATACCACGGTAACTAAAACTGTTAACTTTGTTAATTAGATTTCTTGTCTTGTTACAAAAATATTAAGAAATTTCAGAACAATAATGATGTAATAGGAAATGTTTTAAGTATAAAGACTAGATTTGCATCTATGGACAGGTTGTTTGATCGTGTAGTTGTTTGTCCGCCAGCAAAAACTTATGTTAATTGCGTCTCTACCAACCCGGAGCACGATACTATTGATGTGAATTTGGCTTTGAAACAACATCAAGAATATGTAAATATCCTTAGGGAAAACGATATTCATGTAATTGAGCTTGAACCCCAGGAGAAGTATCCTGATAGTTGTTTCGTGCAGGATACCGCAGTAATAGGAACTAAAATAGCGGTTATTTGTAGATTTGGGGAAAAATCTAGGAGAGGAGAAGAGGAAATTATAAGGAAAATTCTTGAAAAAGAAATGCCAGTAAGAAGTATTAAGGCTCCTGGGACCTTGGAGGGAGGAGATGTTTTAGTGACCGATCAAGGCATAATTTTTGTTGGAGAGACTAAAAGAACAAACAGAAACGGCATTAATCAACTTGCACGATGTTTTCCTCATATTAATGTAGAAGTCGTACCTGTTTCAGGTATTCTTCACTTAATGTCAGCATGCAGCTACCTGGGGAGTAAAACAATCGTCATGTGCCCTAAATATGTTGATCCAAGCATTTTTCAAGGCTTTAAGCTCATTAAGGTGCCAGAAGAAGAAACATGACCGTTAAGGAAGTTTTAAACGACTTCCAACCGTTAAAATTTAAATTTGAGACCACAACTACGTAAATTAAAGAGACCAGAGAACTAACTAGATTCTACGACACATTTATTTAATTCGTGACCACCAAAATTCCAAAGACAACATGATTAGATATGAGAACCATCTTTCAGCGGTGCATAAAATGCCTCTTTTTGGTCGAATCGCAAGATGGCTAAGCAAAAAACTAGGCGTCTCCCAGAAACTAGAGTTTCTACGTGAACTTGCAGCCAAATACGGCTATGAAATCGATGCAAAACTCAGATATTTATTCCTTCTAGAATCTCCTTTAGCCACTCCCACCGAAGGTGAAAGAAAAATCCTATGCAACCCCCTATCACTTAGAAAACTCTCTTTCGAAGACATTGAAGGGGAATTTTTACATGAACATCTACACACCATCTTTAAAGAGAAATACCCTGAAATTTTTAAGAAAGCCACTGTTGAATATCAAGACCTCTTCTCCGAGTTATTTTTCGACGTAGCCATTCCAACATACATTACATCCGCCGTTCTAGACTACTACGATTACAAGTTCCTCGCCAAAGAAGTTTTAACACCCGAAGAATACAGGAAATACTTTAGAGGAGAATGCAAGGTAGCTGAAGACTTCCTATCCTATTTCTGCAAAACACTCACCGAGGAAAAAGAAATAGACATTGGAAGCATAGTAGTAGCAGTATACGCCTCCCTCTTACTAGAAAAATCCAACGAAATCAAAGAATCCACCTCCAAATACAACCCCGAAGCAGCCGAACTAATTAAAAAAATAGAAAACATACTTTCAAAGATAAATAAACCAGAAGACATTTTAACCGCCCTCGAAAAAATATACGAAGAAATAAAAGAAAGCCCCCTTAAATAGCTAAGCCTAAGATTTACATTCCCTCCCAACATCTCCACCGTTCCAACCCTCACTAACTTTCTGAACATACAATAACTTTGTAACAGCAAACCTTCCCTCCAGTTTCATTGGGAAACTTTCACCGGAAAACAGTCTCATCACACTTACTCCCCTCATTATTCCCTTAAGAAAAAATCCACACATCTCCCCTGCGTTAACCACACATTACCCCGAAAGGACATTCAGACTCAACAACACAAAAATTGAAATACGAAACATACAAACGTCCAAAATTTCACTCCATATTACTGCCCCTACCACCCACCACTTTTCCTTCTTTTCCTATTTTTGGATTTCTCTTCCAATTCAAACTTCCTATAAAGATATACGGAGATTTTTACGCCTATCCATGTTGTGAGTAGTAGTAGGCCTATGAAGATGCCTGGATCGACAAGCCAGCTTAAAGCCTCTTTAACAACGTATGGTAGGTTTAGGAGCATAACCTTATCCGCGTACTCGAAATAGACCTCGTGCGGGAAAAGAAGCGTAAAAAGAAACATAGGTAGTACTGCTATTATTGGGTATATTCCAGCTCTACTCCTAGCTACAATACTTGCAAGAACCATGGGTAAAAAAAAGATAAAGAGAAACCAAAAGATGGCGAAGTCTGGTCTTTGTATTCCGAATAGACTTGGAATAAGCTCGTCTAGCGGCTTTCCATGCACATGTACAAATAAACCGATGAAGAATAGAGGTAGGCTTAGGAAAAAAAGGAAGGTGAAGTATAGGCCAACAACGTCCCACTCCTTCTCAGCCCTAGACTTCCTTTTTGTTTTTCTTGGGGACATCAGTTTACCACCTCAGAGAATATAAGCCTAGAAACAAGGCGAAAAGAGCTATGTCGGTTAGTCCTATCGTTACCTCTGCTGCCCTATTGTTGCTGAACCTTTTTGGTCTAAGCGAGTAAATTATGTGTGTTATTCCCTTGTATCCAAGTTTCCTAAACAGCAACCCTAGGACGGAGTGTCCAACCACCCGTCTCCCAGCAGACTTTAGGAAACCGTCTCCAAGAGAAGTGGCGAAGATCAAGCAAACCGCAAATCAAAGCTGCAAGCGCCGAATATAGCCAAGCAATCGGCTTCTTCGCCCAAGACCGTCTCATTAACAATGCTACTCCAAAGTGTAATGCTGCGGTAGTTC
>JAUQZC010000061.1 GCA_030587435.1 Candidatus Baldrarchaeota archaeon
GACGACCTAATAAAAGGCGGAATAAAACCCTTCGTGGAAGAATTTGAAAAATCAGATTACGACGGAATGGTTCTGCTCTGCAAAGTCGACAATCCGCAACGCTTTGGAGTAGCACAATTCGATGAAAACGGGAAACTCATAAGACTTGTAGAAAAACCAAAGGAACCGCCCAGCAACTACGCCCTAGTCGGAGTATATTTTCTAACACCCTACATATTCAACATAATTAGGGGATTAAAGCCTTCATGGCGGGGAGAACTAGAAATAACAGAAGCCCTCCAAGGCCTAATAGATCACGGGAAGAAACTCCACTATAAATTTGTGGAAGGATGGTGGAAAGACACGGGGACCCCAGAAGACATACTTGAATCCAACAGACTTATCCTAGATGAACTAAAACATGAAATAAAAGGCAAAGTTGAAGATTTATCGTCAGTTCAAGGCAGAATCTTCTTAGGCGAAGGATCAATAGTAAAGAAGGGCGCCATAGTTCGAGGACCAGTTGCTATAGGAAACAATAC
This sequence comes from Candidatus Baldrarchaeota archaeon, assembly GCA_030587435.1. Next base: position 522 of record JAUQZC010000061.1, read on the forward strand.
AATAATAGATTCAAACGCGTATATCGGACCGTACACAAGCATAGGAAATAATGTGATAATAAAGAGCGGAGAAATTGAAAATTCAATAATAATGGATAACTGCCAAATCGACATAGAAGGAAAAATAACAGACAGCCTAATCGGCCCCTACTCCACAATAGTGACAAACAACAGAGACAAACCAAAAGGACACCGATTTATAATAGGAGAGGCATCCAAAATATTCACATAAAGAGATTTACATAACTGATAAAAGCTCAAAACCCTCATTATTAAAAGGATGAAGCTTCCTCTAGTCACCCTAGTAATACTTAACTATAATGGAATTCGATATATCAAAAATTGTCTAGATTCTGTGTTAGCAACAGACTATCCAAATTTCAAAATAATCGTAATAGATAATGCCTCAACGGACGGATCGGCAGAATTTATTGAAGAAAACTATCCTGAAATAGAGTTAATGAAATTCCGAAAAAATTACGGCTTCGCAAAAGCATATAATCTAGCCTTAAAGTCGATTAACAGCAAATACATGGCTCTTTTAAACAATGACATCGAAGTAGAGCCAGACTGGCTAGAAAAACTAGTTCTCCACATGGAAAAAGATGAAAAAGCAGCGGCTGCAAACCCTAAAATGTTGTTTATCCAAGACAGAAAGAGAATAAATGCGGCTGGAGGATGCTGCGACATCTATGGAGTTGGATGGAACCGCGGCAACGGCGAAATAGACAGAGGACAATATGACAAAGTAGAAGAGGTATTCTACGCTAACGGTGCAGCTATGCTAATTAGAGAAAAAGCATGGAAAGAAGTAGGCCCATTCGATGAAAGATACTTCCTTTACGGAGAAGACCTAGACTGGTGCTGGAGAGCCAGACTCAAAGGCTACAAGATACTATATGTGCCAGAAGCAAAAATCTATCACTACTGGAGAGCCTCCAGCGGAAAAATCATACCGTTGCTTGAAAAACATTGGATGGCTTCTCTTCTCAAAAATTATAGCCTAAACACCTTGATGTTACTGATCCCAAAGTTCATAGCCATAAAGACATTGAAAGCGTTATGGCTAATTAAAAATGGGGAAACATTAAATGAAAAAACGGCAATTATCGAAAGTTTTCTTTGGAATTTAAGAAATTTGAGAAAAACTCTAGAAAAAAGAAAGGGTATTCAGCTTGGAAGAAAAATAACTGACAAAGAGCTTATGGAGAAAATGTATAAAGGAAGTTTTGAACTTTCACTTTGGCTCGGCCGAATGAAGCATCCCATACTACGTAAATAATAACCTTTAAGGTAACGCTACCGAAAATGCTCTAACAAGGATATGTCTAGGCTTCTAATATAAACTTGAGTATATGGCGACACATCCACCATGTGAATTACAACATCGTGCCTTGAAGAGGATATATTAAGAGAGAAGGAAACTTCACTCGTATTCTTAAAGTCACTACCGTAAACATCTAAACAGGTTAGAACATCTTTCCCTTGAGTTACCATTACTGAAAAAACTTTACCTTCAATTATTTTGGACACTTCCACATTGAGAGTCACATTGTATTTTCCCTTGGGAAGAGCGCATCGAAACAGAACAGTATCGTAAATTATTTCAGGGTTTTCAAGCTTTTCAAGTTCATCATGAATCGTGAAAGGTTCAAATTTAACCAAGGATCCGTTATAGTGCCGCTTGTAAACTAATACTCCGTCAACAGACGCATACAACCCATAATTCTCTTCAATAAACTTAAAGGCTGCCGAATAAGTTCTAAAATGAGCGTCCGCCCTAAAATCGGGATTCAAATCTAATATCACATAATCTATACTTTGATTAAATAAAGAGCGAACATATCTGAAGTAGAAATCTTTTTGAAACCTTACAAATAGGTCAGGAATCACGTAAGAATTTACTCTGCTAGAGACATAAGGAAAGATATCATACTGCGTCAAAATGGATGCGTTAGGATCTTGATTCAGAATCCAGTCAATGGTTTGCATGATTTTTCGGTCATGCTCGCTAACCGCAAAGATATTTGTGGGTACTACCAATAGTACTGCCGCCAAAACGAGTATTAATCCAATTAAAAGTATTCTTCTAAGCGAATTAAATGTATTCTCAATTGTGGTCAAATTAAATCTCTTAATTCCCTCGATGGAAGCAATAACTGTAAAAGGAACAACTAACGCTGAGTAGTGAAACCACAAGCTATAATATGGAGGATAATTTGACAAAAAGGCTATTATTACCCAAATAATTGCTGGCAAAAATTTTAGAGGTTTAAAAATCGGAAGAAAAGCAAAAGGAACCAGAATTGTAAGTAAGTAGAAGACTTTGGGTTGGAAATCGTATGAAAGAGCGGCTAAAAAATCAGCTTTATATAAATTAACATAAGATGATGGATCAAGAGGGTCTATTCCTAGGATCTTCCAAGGCGCCCCTTCGATGTATTCTGGAGGCTTATGCGGATTAAAGACTAAAAGAAGATACTTTGCCAGAGCAAAATATCCTATCGCTAAAAGTAATGTGCATATCAATACCAAACATTTCTTGGAAGGAAGCTTCTTCATCCTTAAAGAGTTTACTATTTCCCTTCTTTGCGGTATTAATTCTCCTATTGCGAAGAATAAAATGAGAATAGACATGAACTCCTTTGTTAAAAGGGCCAAAGTTACAAATAGGAAATAAGACTTCCATTTTTCTTCTATGAAGAAAAGATAGGCAAAGAGTGTGAATACTACAAAGAAGGCATCAGGGTGAAAATCAAAAATATTGACACTGTGAAGATGCGGATAAACAAGATAAAGTATCGAAAAAAGCAACGCTATATTTTCACTTTTTAGAACTTTCTTTGCGATTAGAAAGACGGGATACGCTCCAATAGCTAGAACTATTGTTTGAATAGTCAGCAAGCTTTCAGGAGACGGATAAATTGCATAAAATGGCATCA
>JAUQZC010000119.1 GCA_030587435.1 Candidatus Baldrarchaeota archaeon
CTTTACAAATAATAATAAATCATGATTTAGTCTATTTATATGTAAAAATTAAAGGCTAAATATGTCGAGTTAGTTTGTTGGTGAGAAATATATTGAGACGTCTAATTAAAACATTGGTTGTAACATTTTTGTTGTTGGGTGCTCTTTGTATTCTTCCATTGTCATTAACATATTCGAAATGTTCTGCAAGAGAACACGTTCATATGAGGGATATTCCTTCTAAAAGCCATCAAAAAGTTGCTTCCATCCGTTTGAATGAGATAACAAATATAACTTTGAACGGTAATGCTACACTATTGATTAATAGTTCCACTCTTTTTCTTAAAGGTACAATTGAGCTATGGGATAATTCTAACCTTACACTGATAAATGTTAAGCTATTTTTCGTTTATTTCAATTTAAGTAATGTAAAGATGAGCTTCCAACAGTTTGATTACGAGCTTCCAACTGTTATTTCTATGCATGGAAACTCCAGTTTACAGATCCTTAATTCTACAGTCTACTTCCTAAGTAACTCATTTGCAGGCATAATTTATTTAAATAATTCTTCTAGCCTCTGTATTAAGAATTCGTTTATCGGTAATATAATTGTTTTTGGTGCATCTGGCTCAAGAATTTTTATTTCACAAACTGAACTAAATGGTATCACTGTTGTTGGACCATCCCACGTAAGTGTTATTAATTCCAATATTGGAATGTTTAATTTCTCTGGAAACTACAGCAATTCAACTGTTAATTTGGTCGCAACCTATATTGGAGGTGTGAGTCTCTTCTGCGCACGTGGAGTTTTAATTTTTCGTAACATCACCGTAGGCAGGTTAGAAGATATTTATGATTCTGATTTGTTTATAGATGGTAATTTTACTGTGTTAAAACAGCAGAATGAAACTTTTTGGAATAACTCTATAGTAAAAAGGAGCTACACTGTTTTGGCCCTTCTTAATCAAACGATTTTAGATAATGTAAGTAGCTATGTAGTTAATAAGCTTACTGGAGACACTGTTTTCAATGTAGAGGTTAATAATGGGAAGGGAAGATTTAACTTAACATTTTCCGGTGAGAATTTTACAGTAAATAATTTGTTGCTTGTAATGGATTCGAATATTTCCAGAAAAATTTTTGATTTAACTTTCTTCACGAAAAGCCCACTATCCTTTGATGAGGTAGATTATTCTCCGCCTCTGATAAACATAGCTCGTATTAAAAATGGCTTCAGTCATTCGAAAACGCATACCACATGTAAAGAACTTTACCAAAAATTTTATGTGGCAAATAATACGGCTGTTTACGTAGAATGGAATAGCAATGAGTCAAATTTTAGATGCCGTATTTTTCTTGATAATAAGCTTTTAACAGATAGAGTATTGGATAATTACACCTTCCTCGGTTTAAATGACGGTTCACACTTAATTAAGATAATAGCCGAAGATAGTTGTGGAAATAGCATGATATTTAATTTCATTCTTGTGGTAGATTTAAGCCCTCCTACGATATTGAATGTCTTTACTTATCCCGAGAATCTAACTCCCTTCTCAAATGTAAGGATCTTTGTAAATGTAAGCGATAACTACCCGTTTTTGCCTAAAGCAGTCTTGTCCTACAGGGAATCTGGGAACATGTGGTGTAATGAAAGTGGGACTCTTGCTCTTTTTGACCATAATTGTTTTGTTTACTTTTTCATATTACCAAAGTTTCCACATAACACTACAATAGATTTTATCGTAAAGATTATGGATAGCGCAGGTAACCTTGCTGTGTCTAAAATTTACTCGCGTAAAGTTATAGATCCGAATTTTGAGAAATACATTGCTTTAAAGAAGATTATTGAAACACTTTTACAAAATGCTAAATTTATATCTCCTAAAGCAAGGAAATTATGTCAAATAGCAGAAGGATACTATGAAGCTGCTATAGATAAGGCAGAGGAGGGCGATTTTTCGTCGGCAGTAAAATACTTGATGGAAGCTGAGAAATTAATTAGGAAAGCATACAGAGTTGAAGGTTCTTTCCATAAAGAGCTTAAATTTGCCCTAAAATTCCTTTTGCCAATATTATTAGCGGTACATTTGCTTGGTGTGTTTGTTGTTATAAAAATAAAGGGAATTAGGGCAAAGATTACACGTAGGTATTGAAGTCTTCTTGGCTTAGCGCTCTTCTTACGATTTCATTTGCCCTTTTATTTTCTTTTACTAATTTGTTTAGAATGGGATCTTCTGTAAATCTTTTAGATAACATACCCCTTTTGACAAGATCCACAAAAATGAAAGCTTTTTCTGTTGAAATAATCAAATATGGATGATAAAATATTTCCTTTTCCCGAAACTCTAGTTCTTCTGGGAATTTTTTCACGTTTAGAGTCATTTTTATTACTGTACTAAGCGCCATCGCATTTGCAAACTCTTTTTCGATGTTATTTTTAACATTCCTACTTCCTTTGACAAAAAGTCTGTCAAATTCGTCAGCAGAGGGTAACCATAACCTTAAAATTGTGTTAGATATGTTTGGGTATTTTATTACCATAGACTCAAGGTTTCTTAGGTTTTCGTATACACTTTTTGATAGTGACATTATTTTTTTGCTTATCCGTTTGTAGTTTACTTCGCAGATTTCAGCCTTTCTTTCAGGTAAATACTTTAACGGTTCCTCTAATTTTATTAATTCGTATTTTTCTTTTTTCATTTTTAGGAGATTTGGTCTAAATAGAAGTATTATGCTCTTTTCATCAAATATCTCGTCTGGAAACATGATATTTAGGGCTGTCTTTGTATTTTCAATTGTTCCTTCAAATGTTTGTATTGTACATTCTAATGTTTGATAGGGAACCCATAATAGGGAGATTTGATGGTATTCCTTGCCAGCGAATTTTTGTGTTAGTTTCGCTAATTCTTTTTTAGTTATAGATGACGGCACAGTGTGATGATACATGCGACACACCATTATTGTTTGCTAACATACCATTATAGAAGTCTAAATTAAAGTTTATCTAAATTGTTGTATTAAGTCGTTAATTTTTTCTGTGTATTGTTTGAATAGTTTGTTTAGTTTTTCTGTTGTGTGTGCTTCTATTGTCATTCTTATTTTTGGTTCTGTGTTTGATGGTCTTATTAGTATCCATGCGTCTTCAAGTAGTATTTTTACTCCGTCTGTTGTGTCTACTTTGTATCCTTTTTCTTCGTGTTCTTCTTTTAGTTGTTCTGTTATTGTGAATTTTATTTTGTCTGGGCATGATATGTTTGTTCTTTTTAACGGGTATGTTGGTATTTCATCTAGCAGTTGACTTAGCTTTCTTTCTGTTTTTGATAATATTTCTGTCATTAGTAGGGAGGCTAGTATTGCGTCGTCGAAGTAGAATCCGAAGATTGGTAGGAAATAGTGGGCTGATATTTCTACTCCAAATATTGCTTTGTTTTCTTTTGCTGTTCTTGCTACGAATACGTCTCCTACCCTGCATCTAACTACTTCTCCGCCTACTTTGCTTAGTTCTTCTTCTATTATCATGCTGCATGATATGTTTGCAACGATTTTTCCTCTTTTCCGTTGGAGCAAGTATTTTGCTATTATTATTCCTGCTTTCTCTGTTTGTACTTTTCTTCCTAGATCGTCTACCATTATCGCTCTGTCTCCGTCTCCATCGAAAGCTACTCCTAGTTCTGCCTTTTCATGTACAACGGTTTTTTTAAGTTCTTCTAGTGGGTCTTCTAGTGGATCCGGTGTTCTTCCTGGAAACGTTCCATCTGGCTTCTCATTTATAGTTATTACTTCGCATCCGGCTTCTTTGAAGAGTTTTGGCGCCACGTAGCTTGCTGCGCCGTTTCCTAGGTCTAAGACAACCTTCACTTTTCTTTCTGGTTTCACATGTTTTAAAGCGAAGTCTATGTACTTATGAATTATTTCTTTCGTGTCTAGTTGACGTATTTTTCCTATTTTGTTCCATTTTGCTAGTTTGAAGTTTCCCTTATAGAATATTTCTTTCACCTTTTCGTTTTCTACATCTATGTATCCTGTTCCATCGCTGTGACGGAAGCGAACGCCATTGTATTCTGGAGGGTTGTGACTCGCTGTTATTACGATTCCTGCTTTGTAGTTTCCTTGCCATGTTGCCCAGTTTGTTACTTGTATTGGTAGTGTTCCTAGGAGTTCTACGTTGATTCCTGTTGACGTTATTCCTGCAGTTAGGGCGTTTTCTATTGTTGTGCTGGTTGTTCTTACATCTTTTCCTATTGATATTGTTCCTTCTCCGTCTAGAAGTGTTCCAAAGGCTGTTCCTATTCGTGCTACGATTTCGGGTGTTAGATCTTGGTTGTAGATTCCTCTAATGTCATATGCTCTAAAGATGTGTTCAATTTCTTCATACATTGTCTGTCCTCCGAAGTTTGATTATTGCTATAGGGTTTCTTTGATTTTTCTTTCCAGTTCTTCTACTAGAATTAGTATGTCATTTATATCATCTTCTGTTTCTGGGTATCTTAATGTTAATTCGTCTAGTTCATCTTTTATTTTTTCTATTAGTTCTAATATTTCTTCATCGCTCATTTTTTTCCCTCGTTACAGTTCTTTTAATATTTCGTTTAATGTTTTTATTTCTCCTCCCAATACATTCTTAATATGTTCCAGTCCTGTTTTCTGGGCCTCCTCGTTTAACGTCGCTACGCAGTCCTTCACTACTATTATTTTATAGCCTCTGAAATAGGCGTCGGCTGCAGTGTGTAGCACGCAGATGTTTGTTGCGACTCCCGTAAGTATTAGAGTGTCGATTTTTAATTCTCTGAGCGTAAGGTCTAGATCTGTTGAGTAAAAGCCGCTGTATCTTCTTTTTTTAATGATAATGTCTTTTTGTTCCGGTTTTAGCTCTTCTACTATTTCTGCTCCAGGTGTGCCTTCAACGCAGTGTTTTGGCCATTGATTAAACTCCGCGTCGTCAGGTCTGTGGGCGTCACAGATGTATATTATGGGTATTTTTCTTTTTCTTGCTTCTTCCAGTAGTTTTTTTATGTTTGGGATTATTTTTCTTCCTTCTGGTAGTTCTAATGGTGCTCCTTCTTTTATAAAGTCGTTTAACATGTCTATTACTAGGATAGCTTTGCTCATCTTTTCCCTCCCGTAAAACTCATTTATCTCGGGGGTTTCATTTTTACTTTGAATAAATCATTTTAAAAGATATTTGTAATAACTCAATGATAAGTTAATTGTGGTGTGGAGGCGGTTATCGTGAAACAGAACGATAACGGTTATTTGTTTATTCTTGCAAACCACGAGGATATTAAGGAGGGAAAAACTACTGATATATATTTTTATAGGACTTTGAAGATTTTAGAGGAGGAAAAACTTGCAGATACGGTGGTTCACGCTGAAATTACAATTAGTAGCTTGCCACGTGGTTATCCTTGGGGTATTTTTGGAGGTTTAAGAGATGTTGCAAAGCTGTTTGAGGGAGTTCCCGTTGATATTGATGCTTTTCCAGAAGGCTCAGTAATTTATAAGGCTGATTATTATGGTATTAGAGAACCTGTTATGACTATTAGAGGTCCTTATGGAAAGTTTGCCATTTACGAAACTCCTCTTCTCGGTTTTCTTTGTGTTGGTTCAGGTATTGCTTCAAAAGCTGCTAGGATAAGGAAAGCTGCTGGAAACGATGTGCTAATTGTTTCTTTTGGTGCACGAAGAACTCATCCTGCGATTTCTCCGTTTAACGCGTTTTACGCTTATATTGGTGGCTGCGACGCTGTGTCTTGTGTGTTGGGTGCTGAAAAATTTTTAGGTATGAAACCTGTTGGTACAATGCCTCATAGTTTAATGATTATATATTCTGTTTTGAAGGGTGATCATGCTGAGGCTTGGAAAGCTTTTGACCGTATTATGCCTAGCGAGGTGCCTCGAATAATTCTTTGTGACACTTATTTGGATGAGGTTGCTGAGGCGATAAGGGCTGTTGAAAAGGTTGGTTCCGATAGGATTTGGGGCTTTAGGCTTGATACTCCAAGTTCTAGGCGAGGGAAGTTTGAGGATATTGTTCGTGAGGTTATTTGGGAACTTAAAGCTAGAGGCTATGATGGAAAGGTTTTTGTTTCTGGTGGAATTGATGAGAATACTATTCCCGAGCTTGTTAAAGCCGGTGTTTCCGGGTTTGGTGTTGGTTCTTCGATAGCTAATGCTAGAATTGTTGATTTTGCTATGGATATTGTTGCCATTCACCATGAAGGTAGATGGGTTCCTTGTGCTAAAAGAGGTAAGTTTAGTGGTGTTAAGAAAGTGTATAGGTGTCCCAGCTGTCTTGTGGACGTGGTTCGCTTAGAGAGTGAACCTGCGCCGATGTGTCCTAAATGTGGGGGGAAAATGGAAAATATGTTGAAACCTCTTATTAGGAATGGAAAAATAGTGGCAGAATTTCCTAAGCCGAATGAAACTCGAAAATATGTTTTAGAACAATTGGAAAAGCTAGAATTAGATAAAAAACCATGGGACTAACCTACTAGAATTCATATTTTGTAAATTGTTTTGTTAATGATGTTGAAAGATTCTTGTTTCTAAAGTAGCAAGATATTTTAGTTTATTGTTTTGATTGAGATAAAAGCAAAAAGAGTTGGTTGTTAAGTTTTTGGTTTGAGTAGTTGGTTTAGGTCTTCTGTTAATATCCATTGTGTTGCTATTTTTGTTGTTGCGAATATTCCCTGCTTTATAAGAGCTTCTTTTTCTAGTTCGTCTAGTAGAGGTTTGATTTTTTCTTCTGGGAAACCTAGCCATCCGCATATTTCATCTATTGTTGATGGTCCGTTTATTTTTAGGAATTTCATAATTAATTTCTTTATGGCTTCTTCTGTGCTTATTTTTTCGGCTGATTTAAGTAGATGTTTCGGTACGAATTTTTCTGTTGTGTCCCATAGTATTGCTGGTCTTCCCTTTTCATCGGTCGTAATATCTGCTCTTATTATTTTGTAGTTTCTTTCTAGTTTTTGTAGTGATGTTCTTAGTTGAGTGGTTTTTATTTTTAGTTTGCGGGCAAGTATGTGGGTTGCTATTGGGCCGTTTTCCCTTATTTCATTTAGTATTTTCTGGTCTATATCGTTGATTTTGATTTTTTTGGAATATAGTTTATGGAATAGTGGGTATTCTTTGTCTATTATCCAGAGGGCTTTCATTTCTCTTAGGCATCTTACCCAGAAGACTTTTTTCTCTTTCCATAGTTTTTTGATTATTTTCTCTACTTCTTCTCTTGGTATTTTCACTCTGTTGAGTAGTGTGGGTGTTCGGTTTACGAGGGTGTACATGGGTCCGCAGTCTTCCAAAATTTTTAGTATGTCGTTTTCTGTAGATCCTTTTGTATCCTCTGTTAAATGTTGTATTTTCTTGTAGTATGCTTCTAGTTTTTCTGTCGGTATTATTTCCTTTTTCACAGTTATCTCTGCCATTCTTCTTAGTTCTTCTAGGTCCTCTTTTATGATTATTTGTGGAGCTGGTTTATAGTTTACGAATCTTCCTCTTTCGATTGCGCCTTCTGCCTCTAGTAGGGATAATATTTTTGATGTTTCATCTTGAGGAAATCCTGTGTAGTTTGCTATTTCTTTAAGAGTGGAAGGTCCATTCAGATAAAGAAATTTCAAAATTATTTGTTTTTGCGCCTCAGCTTTGTTCATTTTCGCTGTTTTTAGTAAAATCTTTGTTGGAACTATTTCTTCCGCAATATACCATGCTGTATGGTAGGTTTTGGATTTCTTTTTTGTTTTTCGTCTCTTTCTATGTACTAGGTAAGCTTTTTCAAGATTTTTTAACGCTCTATTCGCTTTCCTTCTTTCTATTTTAAGGGTTTTTATTATTTGGTTGACAGTTGCTCCGCCGCAACTTCTGAGGTGATCTAAGATTTTTCTTTCCAAGCTTCCTATTTTAACAGGTTCTTGGTAGGCTGTGGCGTATATTGGGTAGTCTTCGATGGCTATGTAGTGTGTTTTCATTCCTTTTAAACAGGGTACTTGTACGATTTTTCCTTCTTCTTCAAGTTCCCATATCCATTTTTTAATTTGATTCAATGTTTCTTCCTTGGTTGACTCGAAGTCGTTGAACCCCTTTAATTTGAAAAATTTAGGTTCTTTTATTTCGTTGAATTTGATTGCTCCTACTTGGTGTAAAACCCTCACTACATCTTCTTTTGTTCTGATAACTAGGGTTCGTCTTTCTTTTAGGAGTTCCAAGACTATGGATTCTGGTAGTGTTTCGGGAGTCTTTCTTTCAATAACTATGGTTGGTGATGTTTCTTGTATTTTTTCTAAGATTTTTTGGTGTAGTTCTTTAAGTAGAGCTTGTCGGTCTTCCATCATTACTATGTCACTTATTCCAACTAGAATTGTTCCATGGGCAAATGGTGATGGTATTTCCATTGCCGGTAAGAAGTCGAATGTTGTTTTTCCTTCTTCTACCCACTGCAAAACTTTTTTAGCGTTTTCTACGTCAAAGACGTCTTCTAATATTTCCCTATATGTTTCCTTTATTATTGGGAAGTCTTCCCAGTCGGCAATAAGATCTAGAATTTTTGATGCTCTAAATTGTTGTTTTGATAGTGAGATTTCGTGTCCTTTGTATTTTCGAAGTATCATGAAGCTTCTTGTTGCTACGTGTTGGAATCTTCTTCTGAATAGCTCCGTGTTTCTGATAGCCCTTTTTAATATCTCTATTAGGTTTTTTGAAGTTACTAATGGTGGTATTTCTCTTATATCCACTACTTTTCCGTATGGAAGAATTAGCATGAAACCGTCGTCCGTTATTGTTGTCCCTACGTTTGCGTTTACAAGTTTTGATACTTGGTAAGCGTAGGCTCTCGAGAGAGCGTCATTGGTTCTTCTTCCAAAGGGTGCATGGAAAACTATGTTTTGTCTACCTCTTTCATCGAAAAATTCTTCTAATATTATTTTTCTATGTGAGGCTATTTTTCCAGCGTATGTTAGTTGCTCTATGAAGTATTGGACAATGCTGTTTGCTGCTGCTTCATCCAAGTAGTACTCTTTTTTGAGCCATTCTTTCACCTCTTCAACTGGAAACTGTTTTAGTTTTTCTGCGATGAGTTCTCTGAATTTTCCTACTTCTATTGAGAGGTCGAAGCTTCTTGGCAGCATTTCTCCTACCCATTGTGGAACCGTTGGCCTTCTTCCATAGGCGCTTCTAACGATAACTTTGTTTCCTTTTGTTCTTAGGTATTGGTAGGTTTTTCCTCCTAAAACGAATATGTCTCCTGGTATTAGTCTTTCTAGGAATTTTTCGCTTATCATTCCAATTGTTGTTCTTTGGTCTTCTAGTATTACTCTGAAGTCTGCTTCATCCGGTATTGTTCCAATATTCATAAAGTAGATCATTCTTGCTGCTCTTTTCCTCCCAAAGACCCCCTCCTCTTCGTCGTACCAAAGTTTTCTATATACCCCTCTATCTTCCAGATGTACATAATATCCTCCTAGATATCTTAGAACTTCTAAGAAGTCTTTTTTGGATAGATTGTGGTAGCAGTATGATCGTTTTACTAGTTTATATGCTTCGTCCACTTTCCATTTTCGGTTTACTGACATTCCTACGAGGTGTTGTGCAAGTACGTCTAAGCAGTTTTTGGGTATTTGTACTCTGTCTATTTTTCCTTCATATGCTGTTTTTACAAGGACTGTACATTCAATTAAATCGTCTCTATCGAAAACAATTAACTTTCCCTTCGAAACTTCGTGCAAAAAGTGTCCTGCTCTTCCAACTCTTTGCAAACCTTTAGCCACACTCTTAGGACTACCAATTTGCACAACAAGATCAATATAGCCAATATCTATCCCGAGTTCTAAACTCGTTGACGTGATTACGGCTTTTAGTCGTCCTTGTTTTAGTAAGTCTTCCACTTCTAGTCTTGTTGTTCTTGATAGGCTTCCGTGGTGGGTTGCTATTTGGTCTATGTATTCTTCTCCGAATACCTGCTTTAGATGAAATGTTACGCTTTCTGCTCCGCTTCTTGTGTTTGTGAATATTAGGGTTGTTCTATGTTTTTCTATGAGGTCTCTTAGTATTTCGTACATTCTTGTGTTTACGTATGTGTAGTCTGTGTGTATTAGGTCTCTCACTGGGCATATTACTCGCATGTCTAGCTTTTTTGTTTCGTATATGTTTACTATGGTTACATCTCTTAGTTTTCCATCGTTTCCGTATCCTACTAGCCATTTTGCTATTTCTTCTAAGGGTGCTTGGGTTGCACTTAACCCTATGCGCACAAATTCTTGTTCAGCTATTTCCTGTAACCTTTCTAGGCTTAATGAAAGGTGTACTCCTCTTTTATTGTCACATAGTTCATGTACTTCGTCTACAATAACATATCTGACCGTCCTTAGTTTTTCGCGGAATCTAGGTGCACATAAAACTATTGAGAGGGTTTCTGGGGTTGTTATTAATATGTGAGGTGTTTTCTTAAGCATTTTTGCCTTTTCACTTGCGGGAGTATCTCCAGTTCTTACAAAAGCTCTAACTTCAGGTAATTCTAAACCCATATCGTTTGCGACTTTACGAATCCCCTTCAAGGGAACAAGAAGATTTTTACGGATATCATTCGCCAATGCTCGAAGAGGTGAAACATAAACAACATACACAGAATCCTTTAATCTTCCCTCTTCACCTAAACTAAAAAGCCAATTTATTGCAAATAAAAAAGCTGAGAGAGTTTTACCAGACCCAGTTGGTGAGAATACAAGTGTGTTTTCTCCTTTTTGGATTAGCGGGATTGCGTATTTTTGTGGTGGGGTGAATGTTTCGAATGTTTGTTTGAACCATTTTGCTACGTAGGGTTTTAGTGTTTTTAGTATTTTTTCATCGTTCCAGGTTTTTTGGGCATATTTAATGGACATTTGCTGCCTCCTCTTTAAGGTTAATGTTTTACAAGGAGTTATACTTGGTTTGAAGTTTTGTTTTAAAGGCGCGTTAGACCGTGCCAGAGTGCTAGTTTTGGGAATTTTAGTGTTCCTGTTTTCTTGTCTATGGCGTATACTTCTAGTTGCATGATGTTTACGTGTTCTTTTAGGATTGGTGATAGTAGTTCTTCTTGTGGCACTAGGTTTATCTCTATTCCTGTTGCTAGTGGTGAGAATGCTGGTAATACTATTATTTCTTTTCCCTGATTTGTTTTCCCGTGCAGAAATGCTCTTGTCTTTATTTTTGCTCCTAGATCGTCAACTAGAAGTATTGCTGGATGTTCATGTGCAACAATTATCACGTCATGTTTTTTGTTTTCTAGGATTTCTTTTTCTATTTCTTTATGGCCGTGTGTTAAAAGATAGTTTTCTAATTGTAGATGGGGTTCTATGAAGTCGATGTTATTGTAACGTTTGAAGAACCCTCTTATGAAGTTGTCGTGGTTACCTCTTATTACGATTGTTTTTTCTACGTTTTTGTCTAAGTATGCTAGGAGGTCTATTACTTCTCTCCATTCTTGACTTGTTGCTTTACTAAATTCGTGTTTAAGGTCTCCGTTAATAATCAGTAGTCTTGGCTGCTTTTCAGCCAGTAGATACTGTAGGTCTTTAAATATCTCTTGGTATTGTGTTGTTGGTATGAATATTCCTTCCTGTGTCATTGCCCATTCTAGGCCCAAATGTAAGTCCGCTATAATAAGCGTCTCTAATTTTTTAAGATACAGTGCAGGATATCCATCAACTATTTCAATGTTTTCTAGAATTTCCATTCTTTAGTTCCTCAAAATTAATTATGTATAAAGAAATTTTTAAGATTAGGTTTTGTTATTCAACTTCCACAATGATTGCTAATGCGCATCCACATTTTTTAACGGTGTGTTCAGCCGATTTTACGATTATTTCACCTTCTATTTCTCTTTTTCTATTTTTTGCCATTTCTACAACTCTTTTTATTGCTTCTTTTCGGCTTCGCTTGCCGAGATATCGGTGTTGGAATATTCTGCAACAAGAACTAGCCCGTTTTTTGTTTTTGCTGCTACTATGACAGCTGCTATTTTCTGCCCCGTCTTCCCTGATGTTTTATACGTGTATATAGCTGGTACATTTGAACCTGGACATAGTTGTGTTGTTTTATCGATGAATTCTATGTCTTCTGGTAGAATGCTTGTAAGTTTAACTAGGGATGCGTCGCCTATTCCCAGTTTTAGTAAGCAGTTGTCAAAGGCGTTTAAAGGGGGTTTCTCCTTCGGATGAAACTGCGTTAATTATTGCCTTTTTCGGTTTTCCTAACATTCCTATTTTCATTTTACAATCACTGCCACACATTTTTTGTCTTGATGTGTATATTCCTGTAGGTTTTCTATTTGTGGTAGGGGTAGTTGTGTTGATGATTGTGGGCTTTAAGTATTTTGCTTAGAACTTTATATGTGGAATAGAGGTGAGATTTAGGTGAATGTTTCGGTAGAAAAAATGTTGATCATGGTTATTAGTTTGTCTTTCGTTGTGTTTTTATGTGTACCGCTGTTAAACGTGACTCTAAACATTATTAACGTAACTTTACAATCAAGCGACGGAGAGACTTTAATTCATGAAATTGAGAAAGGAATTGACTATGCGTTGACTACGTTAAAAACTTATCACTCAAATGTAACCGTTCCTGAGGGCTTTGAAATATGGAGTGAGGGCGATACTCTTTATATCAAATATGATGTCAATGGAACTTCGAAAACCTATGAAAAAAGTTTTTCTTTCCAGGTAAATGTTACTTCACCAACTCTGCCAGGTAGATATGAATTAAGAATTTGGTTAGATGATGATGTCTTAATGATAGTTTTCAGAAAATTAACGGGATAGTTTACCATCTTAATATGGCGGCTATGCCTCCGAAGCTTAGAAGTTCTTTTCCGGATTCTGTGTTCTTCCCAAATATTTCAACACGTGTTCCGTATTTTTCAGCTGTATCTATGACTTCATCTAAGAGGTCTTCTAGGGCTTCGGAAATAAGAAGTACTTCTACTCTGCCCTGCTTGAGGTATTCCATGACTTCATTTTTACCGTAGGTTAGGAGGGAATCTCCTTTCATAAGTCTGGTTTTAAACTCTTCCCAAAGTCTTCTTTCTCTATATATTTCGGATTCTTTCACTATTTCTGCTACTTCTTTAGCAGCTAGGAATATCCCGTCGCCGTCGATTATGGGCACACTAATTATTTTTGATGCAACTTTATCTCTTAACCGGTAGTCGAGTAGGTTTTCCTCTAAAAACTCCTGCACCCTAATCGTGTTTCCGCCAAATACTACAGCATCTATATTTTCTAGCTGGGGTAGAAGAAGTTCATTTATTTCTTTGGCCAAATGCTTGTAGAAATTGTGGATTTGCTCTTCTCTAATCCGCTCATATCGTCTTGCGCTTTGCCCGCCACGTCTCGTTTTACCAATAACGTAATATTCTCCTTCCTTCAAAACCTCTATGTCTTTGCCTCTAATGATCCCTATAGCATAATTACCCGCCTCTAATAGGATAACGGCAATGACATTTTTTGGAACGGTCATTTCTTCAAGTGGTTTAACGTCAAACTCTTTCCCGCAAATGTAGATAAAATTCTTGATTGGGAATGGTGGAACTATCATTTCTTTAACTTGCTCAAATTTACCGGGAGATGTTTCATAGTATCCGTAGAAAAGAGCAATTCCGTTTTCAGGTATTTTCTTAAGTCTTTGAATATCATTTATCATGGTTAGTATATTATCTTGAACCATTTTTCTGTTCGTTTTATCTTTAATATTGCTAGCGGTCATGTATTCCTGTCTTAGAAAATTTATTACATCGACTAAACTTTTGTCTGGAGGTATATAGACAGTTGTTAAAGAAGAGTGTCTGCCCTTAATTTTTTTGAGCCTTTCAACTATTCTTTTCAATTTTCTTCTCGCATACTCCGGGTCCATGTCCATGAGAACAGTCATACAAATTCACCTTTTCCGAACCATATTAGAAGAGTATTAATGATATTCTTACAAACATAAACGTTAAGAAGACTTCGTCAACTGTGTTTAATTACGGTTAACTCTACTTTACTCCAATTTGTAAAGTTTACGGTATAGAACGAGAAACTTAGCTTTCAAAGGTGGCAGAGAGTGAAACTTAAGAAAGAACTCCGAAAGTTTAAAGGTTTCATTTTTGATTGCGACGGCGTAATTTGGAGAGGGGAAAATAAAATTGAAGGAGTAGACGGTGTTATAAGATATCTTAGAAGGGAGGGCAAAAGAATTGTTTTCCTTACTAATAATTCTACTAAAACAAGAGAAGAATACGCTAAAAGATTGAAACTGTTTGGCATAGATGCTAAGATAGATGAAATTGTAACAAGTGGTTATGTAACCGCGCAATATCTTAGGGAAAAATATGGAAGAAATCTTAGACTTTACATTATAGGTGAAAGTGGTCTTATAGAGGAAATGAAAAATTTCGGATTTACCATATTATCTGAAAAGGATGCTTGGCATCGTAAGATAGATGTTGTCGTTGTCGGGCTTGACAGAAAATTAACGTACGAAAAGCTAGCCGCAGGAGCGTATGCTATTCTTAATGGTGCAAAATTCATTGCGACTAATGCCGACCCAAATATACCAACTGAAAAAGGCTTACTACCCGGCGCAGGTGCTATTGTATCATTTCTAAAGGTTTCTACTGGTGTAAAGCCTGAAATAGTTATAGGAAAACCCAATGTTGAAATTATGAATTTTGCTTTAAAAATTTTAGGTACAGATCCTGAGAATACGCTGGTTGTTGGAGACAGAATAGAGACAGATATCATTGCTGCTAAAAGAGCTAGATGCAAGTCTCTTATTGTTCTTACTGGTGCTACTACTTTGGAAGAAGTCAAAAAGAGTGAAATTAAACCAGATTTCATTCTTGAATCTCTGTTGGATATGGTTCTTTAATCTTCATATGCACAAGAGTTAAATTTTTAAGAGTTATTCAAGTTTTACTACTAAATTTATGTTTTGGAGGGATAGTGTTCAAAAGGGTGTTAATAACAGCAGCTTTACCCTATGCCAACGGAACCCCTCACCTAGGTCATATGAAAAGTACTTATTTACCTGCTGATATTCTTGCTCGTTTTTACAAATTAAAAGGTGTTAAAACCCTCTACGTTTGTGCCACCGATGAACACGGTACACCAATTCAGCTTGCAGCTGAAGAGGCTGGGGAAGACGCCGAAGAGTTTGTTAAAAAATATCATGAACTTGGTGAAAAGATCTTTAAGTCTCTAAACATAGAGTTTGATATATTTTACCGGACACACAGTCCTGAAAATAAAGAATTGACGCAAATGTTTCTAAAATCCTTAAGAGAAAACGATTATATCTACGAAAAAACTGTGGAATTATATTACTGCCCTGCTTGTCATCGGTATCTACCAGATCGCTACGTTAAAGGTACTTGCCCGAAGTGTGGAGCAGAAGACCAATATAGCGATTACTGTGAAAAATGTGGTACAACATTTGAAGTTGGAGAAATACTAGAGCCAAAATGTGCAATATGCGGTTCTACACCTATTCTCAAAAAAAGCCTGCACTTTATATTTAAACTTTCAGCTTTCTCAAACTTCCTCGAAGAATGGTTAAAAAATAATAAGGAACTACAGCCTCAAGTTGTAAATTATGTGCTTAAATGGATAGAAGAAGGGTTAAAAGATTGGGATATAACAAGAGAAAAAGACTACTGGGGTTTTGAACTTCCCTATGAAGATGCTGAAGGAAAGAAGGTTTATGTTTGGTTTGACGCACCTATTGGATATATAGCTTCCACCGTAAAATGGTGTAAGGACCACGGTGACGACTGGGAAAAATGGTGGAAGGACTCAGAAACCAAAATTATTCATCACATTGGGAAAGATATAATTTATCACCATTATTTGTTTTGGCCTGCGATGCTTAAAGGCACAAATCTAGGTTTTAATCTTCCTTCAGCCATACCTACCCGAGGATTCTTAACGTTAGAAAAAAGGAAGTTTTCAAAAAGCAGACAATGGTACATATCGGTCGAGGACTTTCTTAAGTATTTCCCTGCTGACTACGCGAGATTCTACCTAACACTCGCCTCACCACTTTCTTTGGCTGATACCGATTGGAGTTGGAGTGAATTTAAAGAAAAGATTAATAATGACCTTGTTGGAACCATTGGAAACTTTATACACCGAGTTTTAACACTTATTTACCGATACTTCCAAGGTAAGGTTCCAGAACCTTCTGAATACAACGAAGAAGAAAAAAGGCTTATAAATCACATCAAAAGAGAGGTTGAAAGAATTGAGAAACTCATGGAGACCTATAGATTAAAGCTGGCTCTTGAAGCCGTCATAAACTTGGCCAGAGAGGGAAATAAATATTTAAATCTTAAAGAGCCATGGAAAGCCATTAAAATTAACGAAGAAGATGCTAAAACTACATTATATGTAGCTATTCAATTAGTAAAAGTCATAGCAATACTATTAATTCCGTTCATACCTGAATCAGCTAAAAAAATCTTAAATTATTTGAATATAGAGGGCCGTTATTGGGATTACTTAAAAAAGGCTGATATCTCACCTAATCACTTGATCAAAAAGCCAGATCCAGTATTTCGGAAAGTTTCAGATAGAGAGATAGAAGATGTGAGGAGATTACTTAAGTTAAAGAAGTGAACAGTTAAATACTTTAATTTTTACGTCGCTTGGAGGTGATAAAAACGCGTAGATGGCTCGTGTGCTCGGCTTGGCCATATATAAATTATGTACCTCATCTAGGAACCATGATAGGTTCAGTGTTATCAGCTGATGTTTTTGCTAGGTACCTTAGACTTAGGGGAGACGAAGTAGTTTTTGTTTCTGGGTCCGATGAACACGGTACTCCGATCGAGGTCGAAGCAATAAAAAGAGGAATTCCGCCACGTAAACTTACAGATGAAATGCATCAGAAAGTGAAAGAGATTTTTGATGACTGGGGGATAACTTTCGATAATTATACTCGAACCGAGAGCCCAACGCATAAAGAATTTGTCCAGAGGTTTTATATGAAAGTCTACGAAAATGGACATATCTTTTCAGAAGAAATAGAAATGCTTTATTGCCCCAAATGTAAAAGATTTCTACCTGATAGATTCGTCGAAGGTGAGTGCCCATACTGTGGCTACGAAAATGCTAGGGGAGATCAATGTGAAAACTGTGGAAGGCTATTAGATCCGGTAGAATTGAAGTCGCCCAGATGCGCGATATGTGGCTCCACTCCAGAGGTTAAAAAGACAACTCACTGGTTTTTTGACTTGCCAAAATTTGAAGAAGATTTAAGGAAATATGTGGAAGGTAATAAACAGCTACCAGAGAATGCTAGGAATTTTAGCTTAAATCTATTGAAAGAAGGTTTAAGACCAAGGTCACTTACAAGAGATAACGAATGGGGAATACCTGCACCGTTCCCAGGCGCTGAGAAAAAGACAATTTATGTTTGGATGGAAGCTGTCTTAGGATATGTCTCTGCAACAATTGAATGGGCAAAAAACATAGGAAAACCTGATGAGTGGAAAAAGTATTGGTTTGATCCGCAGACCAAAAGTGTGTATTTTATAGCAAAAGATAACATACCGTTTCATGTACTGATTTTACCTGCGCTACTAATGGCAAGCGGAGAGATGTATAATCTGCCTTGGAATGTCGCATCTACAGAATTCCTACTCTTTGCTGGAAAACCATTTTCAAAGAGTAAGCGTTGGGGAGTTTGGGCTGACGAAGCTTTAGAAAAATACCCAGCTGATTACTGGAGATATTATTTAATATCTATAAGACCTGAAACCAAGGACTCCAGCTTTACATGGGAAGATTTCCAAGCAAAAATTAACAACGAGTTAGTTGATATTTTAGGTAATTTCGTACATAGAACTCTTACGTTTATTTACAAGCGATTTGATGGAAGAGTTCCTGAAAGACACGAATTTACTGAAGTTGATAAAGAGATTATAGCGAGTATTCAAGAAATGCCAGATGTTGTTGCTGGTTTTTTGGAGAGATTTAAGTTTAAAGATGCTCTTAGCGAAGTTATGAAATTAGCAAGAAGGGGGAATAAATATCTCAATGATAAAGCACCTTGGCATAAAATAAAAAGCGATAAAGAAGATGCAGAAACCACGCTGTATCTGTGTTGCCAATTAACACGTAGTTTAGCCATATTAATGGAACCATTTATACCATTTACATCAGAAAAGATTTGGGAAATGTTAAACCTCGAAGGTTCTGTACATGACCGAGGAAACTGGCAAACTGCAAAAGAATTAGCAATACCGCCAGGACACCCAATCAAAAAACCGTATCCGCTCTTTCAAAAGATTTTAGAAATAGAGAAGCAAACATAAAAACGTTAAGATTGCGTCGGATTCATAAATTGTTTCCATTTTTCAAATTCCTTTCTAACTTCTCTTCTTAAGTCTTCTATTGCTATTTTTCTAACCTTGACTGGAGAACCATCCACCTCAACTATAATCTCTGGTTGTAAAACTGAAAATGTTACATTAGCTACTTGAGCTTTAAGAAGAAGCCTCCATCTGCCACCGCTTTTCATAGTTTTTGGCTTGGAGTACAACGTAATTGGAACCTTTGTTTTATATTTTGCTTTTTCAAGCTCTTTTATTAGTCTTAAGCTCTCTTCAGATAATTCAAGTCCTAAAGAGTTACATAATTTAATGAAATCCGGTAATTTCATGGGTAAACCATCTCCCCTCGAAAGGTCATATATAGTAGTATTTAATATTTAATGTGACCAATTAAATTTTCATATTTTGCTTTTCATCTCCTCTATTTTCATTCGGAGTTTTGGTACTTTTAGAAGTTGATTTGTTAGTTCGCAAATCAATGTTGCTGTTTCAGCGTTCAGCACTTTATTTTCAAGCTTTGTTTCGTTATTAATGCTTTCTACAAGCCTTTTTGCTTTTTGGTAAAACAATTGTAAAAATCTTTTCTCGGTTTTTGCAGAACCCCAATTGAAAGCTTCAAGGGAAAATTGAGCAGATAGGATAGAGTCCTTCCAGTTTATATCAACATTTTTTAGCGAGTAAACAAGAGAGTCAATTCTTTCTTTAACTATATCGTCAATAGCTTTGAGTTCTTTCCCTTCAAGTTTAACAGGTTTACCCTTTATTTTTTTAAGAAGCCCAATGTACGGGTCTTTTGTAAACATTTCTAGGATTAAACCTCTAATTTCAAGTGACAATTTTTTAACTATCTTTTCTCTTAATTCTTCAGGTATCTCCTGTTGATGTACAGCTTTAATAGCTTCAAAGAAGAAAGTAGGAATCGAAACATCGTATGATTGTGAAAATTTTTCAATCAATTTTTTCGTGGATGACAATATTCTCCATTTGTCAAGTTCTTTCTCTATTTCCATCTTTTTTTGCTTTGAATCCCTTAGTGCACAGATCTCATTTAAGAGCTTTCTTAATTCTTGAAAGACTGGTCTAAATAATTCTTCTTTGATTTCTTCTTTGTCTTTCAGGAATATTTCTAAATTTTTGATTAAATTTTCATCCACATTAATTTGATATGATAGGATTAACTGTCTTAAGATCTGTAAGAAAAGTTTTTGGAGTTCCACTATAATTTTCGCTTCTTCTCTAAATTTTTTAAGACCTTCTTCCAAATTTTCCAATAGATTTTCTTTTGCGTTGTTATTCACTTGAATTTCCTCCGATGTCGAACAGGTCCTTTATTTCGTTTAAAGCTTCGACGAGTACTTCTTTTGAAACGCCTTTACTTTTCAAGAACCATCTTTCTTTTATTTTGCTGCCGCTGTGAAGTTTTATTAATTTTTCAGCTTCATCCACAATGTCTCGGATTTCCTGCAGTTTGGGAAGGCCGAGAAGTATTAAAAGATCCATTGGAACTTCCCATGAATCATATTGTATAAACGTTGGAGTAACTGCAGCCCCCTCTGCAATATAATTATTAAGTGCCTCCTTTATCGGTCTGTCAAGATGTACGTCAACAATGCCTTTTGGCCCACTTAAGAGATATAATACACTTGACGCTTTAGGATCTTCCTGAATGTCTACAAGACTGTAGTATTTAATGGCGACATTAACAACTTCTTGGAGAAACATTGCAAGCCCATCCATATCTATTTTACCTTGTTCATCTACTACTGCTTGATACGGAATTTCAGTAAAGATAGCTGGAATAGATATCGTATCTAACTTGTTTGCTATATCAGCCATGTCTGTAACTGGGAAAATATTTTTCCCAGGTGTAAAAGTGGAAAGTTGTAGTAGTTTTATGAGGGTTTGAACAATTAGCGGGTTAACAATGTCAACGAATGTCTGTTCTAATATCTTCGAGCTAAATGGCAGTTCAGAAGCCGTAACAAGAGTACTTAATTGATTTACATCTGCAATATCTATTCCAAGGCGACTGCTAAGAATATCCATTACCATCGTTCTTTCATATTGTAATCTCCGTCTAAGCATAGTTCTATTGGATAAGAGTATAGCAAGGTCTGCAGACTCTCCCTTTTCAGGTTCTTGAAGCAATCTGTGAAGGAGCCAAATGGTATTAAGAGCTTCGCTTGTCTGATCTTCAAACGGGAGAACTCCTAGCACGTACACATAAACTCTGCCACTGCTACCAAAGGTTTCTCTAATTTTCCGTATTAAGGCCGGAGTAGCGCCGCAACCAGTACCGCCACCTGTTGAAGTCAATATAATAAAGGTACTAGCAGCATCCCCACCAAGATTTCTTATTTGTTCTGCTATGGCGTCCCACCATACTTCAACGAGATTATACGCTTCCATGAAGCGCCCGCCAACGCCCATTGGTGTATCTCCGAACATCAGAATGTTTTCTGGGGGTACTTTGTATTTCTCTCTTACTTTAACAAGATCATAACGATTTGTGTTTAGAATTAAATACCCTGTGACTCTTTCGAGTCCTCCTTCTTCTTTTTCTTTATTTATATATTCTCCGACTAGGTTTCCTCCACATTCACCTAGGCCCATCAGAAAAACGCTTGATGTATAAATTTGAGTGTCTTTTTCCAATTTATTCACCCAATAGTGTTTGAACTGCAAGAATAAGATATGTTTGAATGTCTTTTCTTTTGTAGATTTTCTTTATTTTTTCTATAATACTTTTTAGCTTTCTTTCTTTAACTTCTTCTTCATCCATCGGGCTAATCCCTGTTAGAAAGACCCTTACAGATTTATGCCAGATTGATATTTGTTTTTCTTTCTCCAGCCATTCTTTTTCTAACTTTTCTTTTTCACGTATTAATTCTAGGATCCTTGGAGTTCGCTCTTTTGCTATCTCTTCTCTAAGCTTATATAACTCAGAAAGTGGGAAAATAATTTTATCAAATTCTTTCTTGTTTTTATTCCAAATTCTTATTATTGAATTGTGGTAGGGAATCTTTTTCAGTTCTTCTTCAAATAACATGTCACGTCGTTTCTCAATCTCTTCAAGGTAACTCCTAGCTATCTCCCATAATTTATAAGTGTGCTCTATCGTTTTTATGATTGTATCCATTTCTAGAGAATCTAATATCTCTGATTGTTTTTTAAGAGTTGGTAAAATTTCATAAAAGTCTGACTCTACTTCGACCCATTGAGAGACGTAATTTATTGTTCTTTCTAGCGCGTCGACTGTCAAGTTGAGCCACTTAGCAAATATTTGTCTTAATGTTTGGCTAGTAATTATATCGTTAATAATTTTACCTAATTCTCCGATCTCCTGTACATCTAACTCTTTTTGTGAAGAAAGTTTTGCCGATACTTCTTCAAGTCTTATTATAAATTCCTCTACGTCGATGCCGTATCTCTTTAATTTAATTAAGAGATCTATATGCCGTTCTGTCTCATGCTTAACAAAGTTTCGTAAAGTTTCTAATATTTCTTCTCGAAATATTTTATCGACTTCATATACTGCTCTTGCAATCTCCCACTGCTCTATTGTCACTCTATTCAGTTTTTCAACTACGTCACTTACGTCGGGTGGATTTCTCATTTTTATGATCGCCATTCTGATTTTAAGTATTAAACTTGATTTTAGATTCGAGAATTTTTCACGTAATAGACGATTTATCTCTGCCATCGCTTGATTAAATATTTCTTTTGCACTATGAATGTTATCTGTTTCTTTTAGATTTTCAATTGTACTATCGATTTCTTGAATTATTTTTGCGAAATTTTCACGGTAGGTTATTGGTATGCGCTCCAATTCGTTTTTAATCTTTAGAAGAAAACTTTCCAGAGTTTCTTTTATTAGTTTGTCTCTTTGCTTTACCTTTTCTCCTATCTCTGGTAAAATTTTAACGAGTTCCATGTATGTTTTGTTTCTTACGTCTATGTGGAGTGGCGCTCGTATCGAAAATGGCAGCTCAACAACTAATTCTTCCATAGTTCTTATGACATCCATATATTCCCTTTTAGCCATTTCGAGAGTGTTTTTTAACCGCTCTTCTTCATCATTTTTAAGCTGATTTATTCTATCTAACAGCTTTAATATTCCTTCTATTTTATTAGTAGATCTAATTTCGTTTCGCAGTTCTGCAAGAATTCGAGAAAGCTCAGAGTTTGTCCAAGGGGTGTTTGCTAGTAAACTGTTTCCCCTTTCAAGCTCTTCTATCAATTTACTTGCTTTTTCTTTCAACATATTTTTAATCTGGTTTTTCCATTTTTTTAATTCTTGAAAGCTTTGCAAGAGTTCCTCTATTGTTTGACCCCTCAATACTGGGGCTTCCACTGTTCCTAAAAATTCGCTTACGGCCGCAATGGTTCTCCCTCTTTCACTTAGAAAACTCCTTTTAATAGCGTCTTTAATTCCCTCTAACAACCTTATATACTCTGATTCAAAGCTTAAAGCACTATCGACATTTTTAACGTTTTCTATTTGAGATAATAAAACACTGATTCTTTGAGTAAGATCTTTGGGTATTTTTATTCCCTCTTCAATAATGATCTCAGCTTTAGAAAGGAGATCTGTTAATTTGCTTCTTAGATCACTTTTTAATTCACTTATTGCGGTTTTTTCTATGGTATTAAGATATTGTTCTTCCTCTTTAAGCTCTTTGAGAAAAGCTAACAGCGTATTTAAAGGCATATCTATAGTTGGTGGCTCTCTAAGGGTAAAAGTTAATTTTGAAGGTTCTATCTCTACGTATTTTTTGAATACTTCCATCTTCGATTTATTCTTTCGCATCAAAACAAGTGTTTTACTAAGAACTCTTCTTTTTACATCATCTTCGAAAAGTTTCGCTGTCTCTACGTCTTTTGCAAAATTTCTCAACAGATCCACCGAAACATTTTTTGTAACCGCCCCAAAAAGATCGGTGTGAATTGTTGGAAACGGTGGTAGTAAGACGTCCTCTATTGTTCGAGTATTTTCTTTCAGTTCAAGGATCCAATTTTTAAATGAAGTAATCAAAGTTGAGAGGTTCGTATTTAAATCATTTAATAGTGTTTCGTAATTTCTTTCTATTTTGCTTATTAACTTGTCAATGGTGGACGTATCAAGCTTCCAGAATTTTTCAAGAAAAGTTTTTGCTTCTTCCAATTCTTTAAGAAAATTATCTCCTCTAAAATCAACTGGAACCTCTAACTTATTCGATATTTGTTTGAGAAGAGTGATAATTTCGGCTATTTCGGTACTTAGGTTTTCTATCCACTTTAAAACATCGTTTTTGATCTGTACAACAGCCTTTTGAAGAGTTGAGAAAATGTTTTTTATATTATTTGTCTTTACTGTAATATCTCCGAGAGATTCATGTTCAGGCAACTTTTGAACCGTCATTAGTAATGTTCTGTTGCAGAGCTTGGAGTGCTTGGAAACAAAGTCTCTTACGATGTTGGATTGCGTTAAAAGCGCCCTTTCATTGAGATTTAAAAGTTCATTTGCCATTCTTTTAGCTTTTTCAATACCCTTTTCAAGAAGTTCTTTCAGCTCTTTCCTTCTCCTAAAATAGAACCTAGATGTGGAAGCAATTTCTCTCTCTAGGTTTTCTAATTCATTTACTTTTTCACTAAACTCTTTAATTTTATCTTGAATTTCTGTTGGTTCGGGTAATTGTTGAATTAAATCATTGGTAATAGAAATAATTTCCCTAAACAACTCAAGCATCAATTTTCACATCCAACAACTTCACACAACTACCTTATAAGTTACCCGTAACAGCAATATAAAAATAATTTCATATGTAGTAAAGTACTGAACTACAACTTTAATAATCCTAATTATTCTACATCGGTTTTAAGCTCCAATTTTCTCAATACTTTCTCGCTTATACCAGTAAAAGAAAACGAAAAGGAAAATTACAAATATCAAGATGCCCAAAATTAGTAGATAGGATGCGTGGGGACCATAGCCAAAAATTATAGGAATAGGACCAATAAAAATAAAGAAAGTACCACTTACACTTGATGTTGTCATAAGAGAAGCTAAGGTAATTATGACCATGCCTAAGAGCATTATAACAAATCCTATGATTACAAATTTAAGCATCCAATCTACGTTAATACCCTCTTCTATGCTTAATAATTCCGTACGTTCACCAATAGTTTTTAAACAGTCACTGCAGACTTCATAATATGTGTTAAAGCAGTATTGACACACTCTCCTGCCACATTCTTGGCAAACATATTTTGCTGGCCGTTCTCCGCATAGTTCGCACAGTACGGTCACGACAACCACCCCTCTTATAACATGTAAAGTATAACTACTGAAAAAAGCAGTATTAACGTAATCATTAAAGCAATAATTATTAACCATTTTGTTATGCGAATATCTGTTCCGAAGATTATAGGAATAGGGCCAATAAATATTATGCCTCCTCCTTTTGTTTCAACTTTACCCTTAATTGATTTAAACATAAAGATGATTATTGCAAGAAATATAATCATGACACCAAGAAAAACGAGGAAAAACCCTGTTAGCAAAATAATGTTACTAGTACTGTTGTACATCATTACCTTAAAACACCTCTTTCGTAATGTTTAACTTGAAGTCTTAGGTTTCTAACAATTAAGTAATTTTTGCTTCCCACTTTTGACACTTTATTTTATTATGTCTCCTAGCGCTATGTAACGATAAGAATGTGAGTTGTTAAAGGTTAGAGCTTTAATTATAACACCTCTAAGGTGAAGGTAGGACATTATTGCTTAAGATGCCCTAAATAAAATAGTTTCACTATGGTTTATGTAGGTTGCGATCGATGAATAGTGTGATGTTTGCTGGGAAAGACTGTTCTATCGTAGCAAAATCCTTATTAAATATCAAGTTATGTGACTTTAGGAAACAGTTATTGAGGGAAGAAAATGAACCCTCTCGGTGATGTGCTTTCGACCATTCAGTCTACTGTGGAAAACGTCTTAGAAAAAATGGGTGTAAAAGTAGAAGTGAAAATCTTAAGGACACCGTCATCTGAGCTTGGAGACTTTTCTTTTCCAACATTTACCTTATCTAAAAATCTTAAAAAGGATCCAAACACGATTGCGAAGACTATAGCAAACGAAATGTCTTCCTTTAAGATTGATTTGATTAAAAAAATAGATGTTATTGGCGGATATGTTAACTTTTACTTAAATAGGAAACTTGTAACCGAGAAAATTTTGAAGACCGTTCTAACTGACGTGGAGAAGTATGGTAAAAGTAACGTTTTGAATGGATTGAAAATTATGGTCGAACATACTTCGGTAAACCCCATAGCGCCAATGCATATCGGTAATCTTAGAAACTCTTGTATAGGAGATGTTTTTGCTAATGTTCTAGAGATGGCGGGTGGAAATGTAAAGAGACATTTTTATGTCGACGATATGGGTAGACAATCTGTAGCAACAGCAATAGGTTATAAACTTCTGAAAGATAGGGGTGTAAAACCAGATAGAAAACCCGATCTATGGATGGGTATCATATACGCTTTAATGAACGCCTTTTTGATGATACAAGAAGTAAAGGAAAAAATTTGGGACTTAATACCTGAAGCCAAGAAGTACTCGAAAAATAAATACTATATTTCCGATAATGAACTGAATTCGATTTTAAAACACGAGGAAATTCAGAAGCTTAAAGAACTAAAGAAAGAAATTATAGAGTGGAGTAGCGTATTAAAAAGTCTTGAAGAAAGATTTCCTGAATTAACAAAGAAGTTGTTGGAAGAAGTTTCGAAAATAGATGATCTAAAGAACTACTGTGACAAACTGGGTAAAAGGTATGAAGAAGGAGATCCTGAGGTCAAGATTATTATTAGGGAGATGTGTGATGTTACTTTAAATGGCATTAAGGAAACTTTAAGTAATTTTGGTATTTATTTTGACTCTTTTGATTGGGAATCCGATCTGGTGTGGTCTGGCAAAGTTAAGAATGTTTTAATTGCTTTGGAACGTTCAGGTTACGTCCATAAAGAAGATGGTGTTAAGATCTTAGATTTAGAGCAATTTGTTTCTGAACATAATTTAAAGAAAAAATTGGGTATGAGCGAGGATTTTGAGATACCTCCTCTTGTTCTTACAAGATCTGATGGAACGACCCTATATACTACGAGAGACATAGCCTATACAGTTTGGAAATTTGAGGATAGGCATTTTGACCGTGTTTATAATGTTATAGGAGCTGAGCAAAGTTTACCGCAACTTCAGATAAACATCGCTTTAAGGATTTTGGGGCATAATAAGTGGGCTGATAATTTAATTCACTTTAAATATGAACTAGTACATCTCGTAGGAAGAAAGATGAGTGGAAGAAGAGCGCAATATGTAACAGCCGACGAAGTTTTAGAGGAAGCCATTAGAAGAGTTGAAGAAATATTGAGAAAATCACCATATAGCGAGGAGGAGAAGGGAAAAATAGCAAAGGACGTTGGTGTAGGAGCAATAAGGTATGCACTTATCAATGTAACTCCTCTTAAACCTGTAATTTTCGATATGAAAAAAATCCTTGATATGAAAGAAAACAGTGGACCGTTTATTCAATACAACTATGCAAGAGCCTGTAGTATATTGAAAAAGGCTGGTATCGTGAAAATCGACCTAGAAAGAGTGGATTATAGTCTTTTAACAAGCAGCGAAGAGTGGGATTTAATAAAAGCTATCGGAGAATTTCCAATTAAAATTATTGATATTATTAACGAGATGAGACTTGAAATTCTAACAAATTACATGAATAACCTAGCTATTTTGTTTAGTAAGTTTTACGAGAAAAAACCTGTTTTAAAAGTTGAAGATGAAAGACTAAGACTAGCCAGACTGGCTTTGGTTAAAGCATTTCAAATAACGTTAGGTAATGCTTTAACTATTGCTGGCATAAAACCACTAGAAAGAATGTAACCCAATTATGTCTTCTGACCTAATTTAGAAATTTTTCTAGACAATTCGATAATGGCCTTAGCAGCTTCTATAGCCGTCATTTTTTTCTCTCGCAGTTGATTTATGATAAACCTCACATTCTTGTCTAGTTGCCAATCTCCAAATACAATATCTATAATTTCGTGCAAATCTCTAAAATCTTTTAGATTCCCGTTCCATTTACCGCTTACCTCTCTGTATCTAGAGAAAAAATATTCCTTAAGAAGTTTAAGTCTATTTTTAATTAAATTATCATCTACATTTTTATTAACCATCACCGTGAAAATAATGTCATTTTCTTCAAGATAACAAATTTTTACTTTCTCGGTGATTAAAACTTGAAGTTCACCAATGCCTAAGTCCTTAGTAAAGGTGAAAACAGCCGATACAAAACCTGAAAAAAGATCTTCATTAAAATCAAATTTGATGAAAGATTTTCTAATAAGACATTCTCCGTTCCGGTGAATAACAAGAACTTGAAGTATCCCATCTAATGATTGCATGCGTATATTCTTTACCGTGCCTTGTTGGCTCTTTTCTATCAAATCATCTTTTGCGTCGATAGATCTCATGTTTCTCCCACAGCTAGTAGTTATACCATATTGTATCAAATTGTGGTAATAAATATTATTACAAAATTTAGTAGAGATTCCAAAACCCCTATCGAAGACTAGTTAGCATTTTTGAACCAGATTAAGATAACATCGATGTATCGTGCTTTGTTTTACTATGTATATGCAAAATTGATCTGTTCTGAAGAAAGATTGCCCTTTTTGCCTTTTTATAAGTTACGCATAAAATTCTTTTCCCTCGTCTTCTGGTTCTATTAATCCGAGAAGCATTTCATCAACATATATTTCAGCATTTGCCAAGAGTGCAAGAAGAATTGCAGATGAAGGAACCATTGTTACTAACTTCTCATCCCCATTTAATGCTAATGTGGCGGTTGCATAAAACCTGTCACTATTATCTATTCGATCTATCACAACTTTCTTAACGATTTTTCCTAATTGTTCTCTTACAATGGGCATTTCTGCTAAAATTTCTCCAAAATTTTTTCTTTCATCATCAACAATTCTTTTACCATATATTATATTTCCAATTGCTATTATCGTATTTACTGGGATGGAGAACATCGGAAAAACTCTACCATCTTCGAGTTGCAACGTTAGTGCAGGTGGAAGGGAAGGGTATGTAGGTAATCTTATTTCAACTTTAACAACTTTAATTTCAACCAATACATACACCTCATTGCTTTAATAAATACCGAAATAGGGCTTTTAAACTTTACACAAATTTTGCAACAAAATCAAACTAAGAAGTCGTGCTCAGTTTTTAAGGTTTCTCCGTCTACAGTCAGAGTTCTTACTATTTTACCTTTTCGTTTCGATTTTAATCTTACTTCCCTTGACGGCATGGATCGCCAGTTTTCAGGTAGAATAATGTCGGTAACTACTAGCTGATTTTTTAAGTCAAGATTTTTAAATGGTATTTTAATTTTTTCTTGAAAGTCTGGTAAAGCTTCTTCGATAAAAACTTTTAGAATTTCTTCATTATTTGGTAAGGTCGCTTTGCAAAAGTCTGTTTTAAGTTCGACTATTTGATCTGTCAGTTTCGGTATGCTCTTTTTAATTTGAAGCTTGGGTAGTGTTCCCTGCACTGGTTTTATCGAAACTAAAATATAGCATTTTCCGACTAAAAGTGAATACAATTTTTTGATTTTTTCCGAGGGAAGTTCTAATTGTAGCGTAGCCTTATAGAGATTCTTGCTTTTTTTCATAGAAACTGATGAAATGATGCTTGAGAGAGCGAAACTTAAGTCCCGATAAGAAAAAATATTGCCCGTTAATTTGAATTGCTCACCGCTTGGTAAAAAGTAAGCTAGGAAAGCCCCTATGAAGTCTTCATAGAGGAAACTTGCATTTATTGTGATCTTATTTTTCTGAGTTTTAAGTTGCAGTGCTGGTCCTGGGAAAGTACCTCTCCC
The DNA here is from genome assembly GCA_030587435.1 of Candidatus Baldrarchaeota archaeon. The sequence continues at coordinate 29,250 of JAUQZC010000119.1, forward strand.
ATATCGGCTGAATATTAAATGTGTAAGTTCATCTACGTCATTTTGAATTATACGTGTTATAAAATGTTTGTAATTTCCTAGAAGCATAAGTATCTCCTAACATTACACTATTTAGGCAGATAATCAGCGTCTGAAGAGTTGAGAAGGCCTTATTAATCCTTCTTCTTCGTCTGTTCTTCTCTTTCTCTCTTCTTTTCTATATGTTTGTCTCGAGGCAACAGTAGCGGCGGGAGTATGTGTAAGAGTGGATGGCTTGGATTTTTCAGCTGAGGAAGATGTTTGTTGAGGTACAGCTCCCCGCAGGGCGTTCAGCCCAATAATTAATTCCATTGCTTTTATATTTGCAAATTGGCGAACCTCATTCATGAACTGGTTAAGTGTGTCTTTTTTAGCGATCTCATCTATACTTTGATTTACCTTTACATTCATCTCTTTTACTGTTTTTGTAATTTCTTCTGATGCTTTGAGAAGTTTTTCAGACGTCTCTTTAAGATCCTTTGTTACTTCACGAACAGCTCCAATTACGGCGTCCCCTATAGTTTTTCCTATTTCTACAACTACGTTTGATAGGGTGTTTTCTAACTCCTTTACTCTGCTTGATAATCTTGTTATAGCAACCTTTAGGGCTTCAATATTAGTTTTTATTTCTTCTACGGGTGACATATCTGTACTAACATTTTTATCTTTAGTTAGTTTCTGTGTCAAGTTAAATCACCTAGTGTGTATAAACCTGACATAGATTTGGCTTGCTAGTGTATCTTGTGTGCCTATGTATATTGGGCTCTTTGGGTATTTAATGTTATTGCAACTATTACTACTAGTCGAACAATACAGTATTTAAACTAATTCTGTTCTTTACGTTTTGGCTCCGATTTTAACTGACTTTTTGGTACAGAAACTTCGTTCATTATTTTTTCGGAAACTAATATAGGTTTCTTTGCTCTAATGGCAAGGGATATAGTGTCGCTCGGTCTACCTTCTAATTCTACGTCTTTACCCTTGACGTTTAGTATCATTTTTGCTAAAAAACGTTTTTCTTTTAGGTCGTGTATCATCACTTGTTTTACTTCCCCCTCGTAAATGGAGAGAATGTCATATGCGAGCGACCATATGTCCACTGGTTGCTCTTCTTTTCCTTCGAGGAAAGATTTGATGGAATTTGCAACTTCTCTGCCTATGATGACAGGTAGTATTCTTTCTTGGTTGTCTTCCAAAAGTAATGCGGGTACTGGTCCAAAAGGCGTTACTAAGCTAACAACTTCAAATATTTTTACCTCTACAAATTTTTCGGACAAACTAATCAACTCTCAAGAATGTTGAGTTATGTATAAATTATCATCGTAAAAAGGTTTAGGTTGAAATAAAGACTCTTCAACGAAGTTTGCAGACATTAGGTTAGTAGTTTGCATCTCGGGAGGAAAACCTTATTGAGCTCAAAGAACGTTACAATTACCGTTTTTGGTGGCATAGAGGAAATTGGCGGCAATAAGATATTGATTGCTGACTCAGGTTATGATGTAAAGATATTTTTGGATTTTGGAAAGAGCTTTGAAATTTCAAGGCGATATTATGAAAGTCCTTTTACAAGGCCCTCTACAATTCAAGAACTTATTTCCATCGAATCCGTACCTGATATTAGCAATCTCTATACTATTGCATGTGATATAACTAAGGCAACACGCGAGGAAAGAGAAAAATGGAAGAGCGGAAAATATTCCGAAAAGGAGCCTGAACCACCCGTGGATGCTGTACTTATTTCACATGCACATTTAGATCACTACGGATACATTAGCTTGCTTAATAGGAAAATTCCAATCTACCTTGGTGAATGTGCAGAAAAAATTGTTAAGGCGCGAATGGAAACTTCTACCTTGAATTTGGAAACAAACTACCTTTGTTTAGACTTTAAGACATTCCATTCAGGTAATAAAATAAAGATTAACGGTCTTGAAATAGAACCTATACATGTGGATCATAGTATTCCAGGGGCATACGGATTTTTGGTTTATAGCAGCGAAGGTATCATAGTTTATACAGGGGACTTTAGAATGCACGGTCATGCCTCCCAACTAACCCAGGATTTTAAAGATAGAATATTAGATGAAGGAACACCTGAAGTTTTAATTTGCGAAGGAACACATACGGATAAATCGATTATATCTGATGAAAACGAGGTTAGAAGGAAGATTTCCCAAGTGGCTGAGACCTATGAAGATTTAATAATTGCAGATTTTAATATAACAGATTTTGATCGTTTTAGAACATTTCTAAGGGTAGCAAGAGAAACTATGAGAAAACTTGTGTTAAGTACTAGGCAATATTTCATTTTCTCTGCAATGAATGCATGTAAAGGGCTTGAAACACCCTGTTTAGATAAAAGTAACGATATTTTAGTATTAGACCCACAAAAGAAGCGGTATAGTGCCTGGGAAAGAGAGTTACTAGAGAAAATGAGGAGAAAAGATAGAGTTGTTAATTACGATGAGGTAAGGTCCAAGGGAGAAGAGTATATTTTCTGTACTTCAATAGACTCTATTACTCAAGTAAAGCAGTTAAAACCTCCAGAAGGAAGTCTTTACATTTTGAGCACAAGTGAACCATTTAATGAAGAAAAAGAACTAAGCTTTGAAAAACTTTTAAATTGGCTTGAATTTTATGGTCTCTCAATGATCCATGTTCATGCTTCGGGACACGCGGGGCCCCTAGAAATCAGAAAGTTTTTAAAGGAAACTAGACCAAAAAAGGTAATCCCTGTACACACGGAAAAACCCATGCAGTTCAAGAGATATTATCGAAAATGCGTCAAGGATATTGTTGTTTTAAGGCAAGGACATTCATATGTACTTCAGGCTTAAAAGTTACAAAACGGAAATGTGTCAACTATCTTTATTAGGTTGAAGTACATGTTATAACATTAATATGTAATCTTAATGATTGGTGATTTAAGTTGAAATTAAGACTCTTAAAGAAGGGATTTATATTATTAACACGTGCAAAACGGAGATTCATAATATTTACCTTGGTCTATTTTGTAGTTTTCTCTTTAGCTCTTAATTCTTTAAACTTTGTAGATGCGTTCCAGACAAGTGAGTTATTGGAAGTCAAGGGTATAGTGTTAAAGCCTAGAACAACTCTTACGGTTGATGATGTTTCAGATCTTGTAGAAATATTAAATGAAAAACAGGGAGTTAGTAGGGCTGTAGTAATATGGTATGTTAAGCTGAGCGATCTTGGAGCAAGAGTTTTTGCAATATCTCCAGATAAGGTGTGGTGTTTAAAAGAAGTTAATCCGAGCACTATTGAAAAGGGACGGTACATAGCAAGAAGTGGAGAAGCCGTCATAAGTGATGAAAACAAACTTAGATTAGGATCTGATGACTCTATAAGTTTGGGCTTAGGTAGTAGGATTAAGATTGGTGATATTGAGTTTAACATAGTAGGTTTTTATGATAGAGATGTACTTCCCTCGGATGAGGAAGAATGGATTGTTGCTTGGGAAGAAGATGTAATTGCACTTGCAGATCAGGAAAAATTGAAGAAGTATGTGTATTCGATAGTTGTATTAGTTGAAGGATTCTTCTGGGACGCGTGGAAAAGAGTCGATCAATTCGGCTCAGAATTTGAGGAGAGGTATAGTGAAGATTTTTATCCTCCTGAATATTCAACTTATGGTCAGAACGTAGCCAGGTTTCAACCTAAGATCCTCATGTTAATTTATGCAGTGATTGGTGCTGCTGTTGTTGGTATTCTTTTCACGTTTCTTAATGTTAGATGGAGGAAACGAACCTTGGCAATTCTTAGAGCGGTGGGGTGGAGCGGTAGCGACCTAGGAACACTAGTGATATCTGAAAATCTGAGTTCACTTATATTAGGATTCCTAATAGCGCTATTTCTCCTAGTTTCTTATAGAACCTTGGTAGGCTTCATATTTATACCATTGGGACCATTAACAGTGGTTTTATCCTTTTTTGTTGTGTTACTTTCGCAGATCCCAGGAATGAAAATCGCGTTTTCAGGGGTTTTAAAAGTAAAACCAGTTGAAGCTTTAAGAAGAGTTGAAAGGTAGGTGAATTAGATGGCTTTACTTGAGGCTCGAAATGTAATTAAAACTTATAGAAAGAATAATGAAATTATAACAGTTTTAAACAATATTAACTTTTCAGCAAACGAAGGGGATTTTATATTCGTCATTGGGCCACGTGGACAGGGAAAGACGACATTAATTAACGTTTTAAGCGGTTTAGATAAGCCTGATAGTGGATTAATAATATTTGAAAACGAAACTCTTACCGACAAGGATGAGGAATATTTAGCAAAAATAAGAAAAGAGAAGATGGGACTTATTTTTCAAGACGTTCATCTTATTTCATCTTTTACTGCTGTTGAAAACGTTGAAGCACCTTTATATCCATCAGAGTTTTCAGAGAAGGAAATTCGTGAAAAAAGTTTGCAATTACTTGAAAAATTGGGCTTAAAATATCGTATTGAACATTTCCCAGAGGAGCTTAGTGATGGAGAACGCCGTGCAGTTGCAATAGCTAGGGCTTTAATAAATGAGCCTAAAATAGTATTTGCTGACGAGCCTACAGCCGGTTTAGATGAAGAATGGGAAAAAAAGGTTATCAACCTTTTAAGGACATATAACTCCGAAAAGAAGGCAACAATCATTTTTATAACAGCTAAAAGCACACTTGTAAAGAAATATGGTAAGAGTGGAGATAAAATTTTTGAAATGAAAAATGGGAAACTGATAGCACAACGCGGCTAGTATCATTTAAGATTCTTGATTGTTGTCTGCTAAGTATGGAGGAATAAAATAGCTTACTCAATCCCAATAATACATTTAAAACAAGTGTGAGATGGTGAAATTAATGAAGGGAAATTTAGCGTCTTTACTCGGGATTTTTATGATCTCTTTAATTTTTTTGGCACTTTTTTTGCCTTCTCCCTTATATGTCCTCCCTGTAAGATTCGACAAGCTTAACAACATAGACGCAAAGTTGTCACCTGCTCTTCTAAGACTCTTAAATAATCGTAACAACGGGAAACGCATACAGATTTTAGTTTTATTTAAGAATCATAACGATCTAGAACTTCGAAACAAATATCTTAATAGTTTAAGCATAAAGGGGTTAGAAGAAATAGAAACATACCAAATAATTCCAGCTGCACTATATTCCGTACCAATCAATGAAATAAAAAGATTAGCAACCCTTCATATAATAAAGAAAATTTATCTCAATGAAAAATTTCAGGCTATTCCTCCTTATGACGTAAAAACACAATACATTACCACAAAAAGCGAAGTCGTTTACAATGAAAGCGTTCCAAGGTTTATAAACGCAGATAAATTGTGGTCTAGCTTTAATGGAAGTGGGATTAGAATAGCTATACTTGACACGGGTATTAGTAGCTCACATCCTGATCTAAAAGGTAAAATTGTCTTAGAAGAAAGTTTTGTACAAAAGAAGTACAACTTCGATTTTGATGAAAACGCTACAGATTTCAATGGCCATGGAACACATGTAGCCGGAATAGCAGCAGGAACTGGTGCAGCCTCAAATGGCATGTACCGTGGCGTAGCTCCTGGAGCTGAAATTATTAACGCAAAATGTCTTAACATGTTTGGGCAGGGAACTACTGCAGCTATATTGAAAGCAATAGATTGGGCAGTATCTGCGGGAGCTGATGTTATTAGTATGTCTCTTGGCTCAGGTATTGGCGACCCAAACGACCCAATAAGTATTGCTGTTGAAAACGCTGTTAAAAAGGGTATTGTTGTTGTTGCTGCTGCTGGAAATTCTGGACCATACTACTCATCTGTAAATTCTCCAGGAGCTGCTTACGGAGTAATTACGGTAGGAGCATGCAACTGGAAAGGACAAATAGCGCCTTTCAGCAGTAGAGGCCCAACATTAACATGGAGTACTGATCCCGATGTTCTAGCGCCAGGAGTTGATGTAATTGCTCCTTTGGCCCCCGATTCATTCTTACAAAGAGCAGGAAAGAAATTAGGTATGGACATAAACGGAACCTATATTTCTCTAAGTGGAACTTCCATGGCCACCCCCGCTGTTGCTGGTGCGGTGGCTCTTTTGCTTCAGGCATTTCCAAGCCTTAGGAAAACTAACCCCTATGCTATTAGAATTGCGTTAATGAAAACGGCAAAAAGCATCGGCCTAGATGAGAATATCCAAGGCGCCGGAATAATAGACGTTTATGAAGCATACCATTTCCTTGATAAGAACTTAAAGGGAAATTCTTTACCAATTATCGATGTTATTCCTACCGCGATCCCTCAGCCACCACAGATAGTTAGATTTCCCGGCGACGAGGCTATGACTAATGTTATTGTTTTGAGTGGAAGCAGATGTAGTCTACGAATCCAAGTTGAAGGAAACGTGACAAATTTTGTACACTTTGAAAATAGTACCCTTAGCAATGTTTTTGGTGTTGTCACGCTAGGAATAGAGCTGAAAATTCCTATCGCCACGGTACCCGGTAGATATACTGGGCAAATTAACTTTATTAATTCTTCAAGTGGTTCTGAAGTTTTGGCAAATATATCTTTAGATGTAGAGATAGTTATTCCAAAGGCTAGGGTATTATTTGACTGGTATCACAATTTTGATTTCTCAGATAGTCCTTGGTGTAATTATTATCTTTTCGCTACGCTATTGGCTAACATGTCAATTGATCTAGATGTTTCTGAAGGTATTTTAACTTTGGAAAAACTTGAAGAATATGATGTATTGGTTCTGCCAGACGTAGAACTAATGTTTACGCCCGGCGAGGAATATGCTATTCAAAGGTTTTTGGAAGATGGAGGTTCTCTGCTTGTCTTAGGAAGTTTCTATAGGGCTTTTGCTGCAGATCCGTTAAATAGGATTCTAGCGCCTTTTGGTGTGAGCTTTACAAATAAGACCATATCGAAGGAGAATGATCTTGGTATAGTTCAACTTCTAGAAGAAGTGTTAAACATAACTAAAGACGACCTCGCGAAACATCCCATTACAAATGGTGTGCAAAGTATAACATGGGTTGCAGGGGTTGCTTTGAAAACCAGTAAAAAGATCGGGGTTAGTAACATAGTCTATTTGGAGGGGAATACCGTTATAGCAGCTATTAATGAAACCGCAACTAACGGTGGCAGGATTGTTGTTTTTGGGTGCGAAAGAAATTTTTATGACGATCTCATGGAAAAAAATCCATCACATGTTAAATTGGAAATAAATGTGTTTGATTGGCTTTTAGAGAAAGAGAATGATGTTTTGTTATTACTTGGTAACTATACTTATAGAACTGGTGTACCGATACAATTAGCCGTTTATATTTTGAATCAAACTATTAGAGAAAATGATGTAAATGTTACAATAATTGGTAGCGATGTTAATTTTACGGTGCCATTAAGTAGTGTAGGCAAGGGCATACTTAAGGGAAATGTTACCCTTATGAAAGAGGGAGTGTACCTTTTAGAAGTAACTTATGGAACAAAAGTAATTAAGAAATGTTATGTTAGAGTATCTTCGAACATACCGGTAGTCACCAAAGTTTCAAATACTCTTATCTTGGGCCATCCGTCGGGCATCGAGAAAAAGTATCCTTCCTGGGTGAAATATGTCGAGGGTATTGACATTATTTGCCGTTTAAATGATTCAATTGAAATTACAGCAAACGTTGTAAGCAATGATACAAATCTCAAGGTTACCCTGTATCTTTCACCCTATCTTCAGTTTTCCGATATGTCTCGTCAAGAGTTAACTTTTGAGAGCATACCCATGAATAAGAATGGTAATGTCTGGGTTGCAAGGTTTAGTCCAGGTTTAAATAGTTTTTCAGATATGTACATATATTATGTAGTTGCAAAAGATTCCAGGAATAACACAGTGTTGGATATGAGCAATGCTACTGGAATGTTCCTTCTAGTTGATATAGAACCAGACGTATATTCTAATAGCACTATTAAAGGACAGACAGTAGAAGAAATAAATAAAACAATTAAAGCAATAGGTGTCAGTCTGGGTGACGTAATTCCTTTTAAGATCTATGGTAACGACACGGAAAGTGCAAACAATCAGTTGGAAGCGTTTGCCTTAGTAGTTGATTACGATATTTATGCAATTAGTGGTCTCCCCCTCTTAGTTTTTAAAGGAAGATTAACAGAGGATGGATGGCAAGGCGAAATACATATTCCTGAGAATTGCACTGTAAAAACTCCTCTTGGAAATGTAACGCTACATAGCCCCCTAGTAGTTTTTCTGATTCTACGAGACAATGATGGACAAGTAGGATACCAGTATGTAATCTTATACGTTACCACTGGAATAATTATCCCGCCCCTTTCATCGCTCTTTTTGATGTTTGTCATCGCAGTAATAGCACTTGTAGTCGTCCTAGCTACTGCCTTCGCGCTTTATAGGAAAAAGAGAAGGAAAAGATACCTTCCATTACCAGAATATTATCCTACATATCAAATCATGAATTATTGTCCTTATTGCGGGGCTAAACTGCCTCTAGGTGCAAGATATTGCCCGTTCTGTGGAGCTAAGCTTATAGAAAATGAAAAAGGCGAAGACAAATATAGCAAAGAGAATAATTACTGAAATATCATGTTTATAATCTGATTATATACTTCTTCCCATTTTTCTCTTGTTAGAAATACTATGGTTACATCCTTTCTCCTTTTTATTTCATCTGCAAATGGATGATGCAGTTTTAGCCCAATAGTCCCTATTACTGGCTTACTACTGTCAAGAGCCCTTTTAACAGCTTTTTTGAATTTTTCAGAGAAAAGCTCCATCTTACCGATCTCATCTATAATTATTACATCTGCACTTTCGATTGCAGAAAGTATAGCTTTTACACCAATACTTTCTATGGCATCCAAATCCACGCCGTATTTGGAAACTTTATAAGGGCTAGAGATATTTATATGTGCCATCCACTTCCATTCGCCAGTAGCTAAGTCGATTATTTTAAAGCCAATTCTTCTACCTCTTTCTCTTGCTTCAGGTGTAGAGATGCCTCTGACAGTGAATCCTTTCTTGATGAGTTCTTTAATGATTTCTTCGATAAGTGTACTTTTACCGCTTCGTGGAGGCCCTGTAATAAGGATATTCACCTTTTTTAGCCCTTTCAACTTCCCCACTCCATCACAGTGTTTTATAGTAAACACTTACCTTACTAAACTACTGGAGTGAATATAATTCCTATCTTATAACACATATTCTGATTCTTTCCTTTTAATTAATTTGTTTTATCGAGACACTTCGTCATTGCTGCAACTTTTTAAGATACCGTAGTATGTCATTTCGGTTTTCCAAAATGTTTCTACAATCTTTATTTCTTAACATATTACCGTGATTTCGCTCGTTCTTTTCGCATCTACATTTTCTAACAGAAGCAATGACTTACGTAACTCCTTACAAGGCGTGGCTTAACGAGAACACCTCTAACGTCAGAAAGTAAGTATGGTACTTCTTAAATTTTGCCAAAATTACCGGGGTCCAGGATATGGCTTTAGCGATGCGAAAGGACATCCTCAGCTGGTAATGGAGGCGATAATTCTAAACGTGTTTTTGGTACATAAACGAGTTAAATTTCAACAGCTATTTTAAAGGCTGCTGTTATTGCATGTCTAACTCTTTGAGGCTTTGTGCAGTCTCCTACCGCATATACGTTCTTAAAAACAGTCTTAAGTTCCTCATATAGTTTGTTTCTTGGCATTGCACCTACTGCTAGGACTACGGTATCGGCTGGGAATCTTTTTTCTTGTCCGTCACATTTAGCAACTACACAGTTCCTTTCTATAGCTATGGCTTTAGTATTTGTAAATATCTTTACATTTTTTGCTTGTAGTCTTTTTAGTAGAGGCCATCTTGTTGTTCTTTCCATATCTAATCCTACTTTACCAAGCATCTCTATTACAGTTACATCTTTACCCTTCTCAGACAAGTAATCTGCGGTTTCAAGTCCTACACCGCCCCCTCCAACTATAACAATCTTATTGCCACATGCCGATTTACCAGATAATATATCATGCGCCGTAATAACATTTTCTTGATGAACACCGGGTATGTCGGGTATTAGTGGTTCAGCACCCGTAGCGACAATTACTACGTCACATGTCGACTTTCTAATTGTATCAAGCGTTACCTCAGTGTTAAATTTTATTTTTACATGTAACTTCCTTAACATAGTTTCATAGTATTTGATGAGTTCCATAAGTTCTTCTTTATACGGTGGAACAGCGGCAAGCCTAAATTGTCCTCCTAAATACCCAGTTTTTTCACATAATGTAACATTATGCCCCCTGAGTGCTGTAATCAATGCTGCCTCAAGTCCTGCAGGGCCTCCTCCAATAACAAGAATACTTTTACTTTTTTCTGCTCTCTTAACATTATATTTATTTTCTTTTCCTGCTCTCGGATTAACAGTACACTCAACTGGGCTTCCTGAGAAAAGAGTTTCTAAACAGTGTCCACAAGCAATGCAAGGTCTTATTTCACTATATCGTCCTTCATACGCCTTTCGCGGCCACTCTGGATCAACTATTAGCGGCCTTCCTATGGCAACAAAATCTGTTTTTCCTTCTTTTATTACTTTATTGGCGAGTTGGGGGTATTTTATTCTGTTGCTTGCGATTACAGGTATATTTACAACCTTTTTAATGGCTTCTGCAAGGTGTATAAATCCTCCTGGGGGAACCTCTCTTGTTATTAGTGGTCTTGGAGATTCATGCCATCCCGTAGTAATATTTAAAGCATCTACACCAACATCTTCAATAGCTTTCGCAACGATTTTAGTTTCTTCGATAGTTGTACCTCCCGGTATGTAGTCTTCAGCGCTGAGCCTAACTATGAGAGGATATTTCTCCCCAACTACATTTTTTATTTTTTCAACCGTTTCGATTAGAAATCGCATTCTATTTTCAAGAGAACCACCATATTCGTCTTCTCTTTTATTTGTTGCAGGTGAAAGAAACTGACTAAAGAGATAGCCAGCAGAAGCGTAAAGTTCAACACCGTCAAATCCTGCAAGTTTAGCTCTTTTAGCTGCTTCAGTGAATTTCTCTTCGATTTCTTTTATTTCTTCAACTGTAAGTTCTTTTGGTGTTTCTCCGGTGAATTTTGAAGGTATTGGTGATGGGGCTACTGGTTGTCTTCCAGTAATTATGGAAGGTGCATATCTACCTGGATGTAGCAGTTGAGCTGTAACCTTTGCTCCCCTCTCTTTAATTTCATTTGTGAACTTTTTCCACCCAGGAATGTACTTGTCACCATCTAAAGATGGTTGACCTAGATGACTTCTATATCTATCATCTGGGCATATTCCTCCCACTGCTATGAGAGCTACTCCCCCTTCTGCTCTCTCAGCATAAAATCGAGTAAGCTTTTCTCCCACGGTGCCATCAAATTCTGAGAGACCGATTAACATCGGGGCCATAATAATTCTATTTTTAAGTTCTAACTCTCCTATTTTGCCGGTTCTAAAAAGATACTGGACCTCCACAGGTGGTTTTGAAGACATAAGTGTCCATCTCCTCTTATTACCTAAATTTTCTAATTTTAGGGTACATTAAATAATGCAAGACTAATAATACTTATGTGAAGTAAGTATAGACACCTAAGTGGAAGACTTACAAAGTAACATATTAAGCAAAGTTCACGATTTAGCAAACCACATGCAGTATCGTTAAAAGCATATTCATTGAAGAAAATTAAAAGATGTGTATGTCAATTATTATAATTTAGAACCTTAATGAGCTTAGTAGAATTAGGCTAGAGTTTTTAAGTTATCACTATCAAATTTTGATATTAATCGGGGTAGTTAAATTGTAATTTTGGACGAGATCCAAGCATTAAATTATGACACAGTTTTTTATATATCGGTACCTGTATCGTTTTATGGTTTCAACGAAAGTTGGTGGTGAAACGGTTGGAGAGGTTTATCTCTGAGAAGGCGTTTAGAACTCCGCTTTCCGGTATTAAAAAGTTTAGTGAAAAAGCTCTTGCTTTAGGGGATGTTATAAGGCTTGAACTTGGAGAACCTGATTTTGATACGCCAACTTACATTAAAGAGGCTGCTAAGGAAGCTATGGAGAAAGGTTATACGCATTATACGGCAATTGCCGGTATACCTGAGCTTAGAGAGGCCATTGCTGAGAAACTTAGGGAGGAGAATGGTATCGAGGCTGATCCCGAGAATGAAATTCTTGTTACTTGCGGTGGTTATCATGCGGTTTTTGCTGTTTTTAATATTCTTTTGAATCCTGGGGATGAAGTTATATTAACTGATCCTTCATGGTCTGCTTATTATAGTGTTGCTAAGTTTGTTGGTGCTAAGGTAGTTTATTGTCCTCTTTATGAAGATCGTGGATTTAAACCGGATATAGAGGAATTAGAGAATAAGATATCTGATAAAACTAAGTTAGTTGTTTTGAATACGCCCCAAAACCCGACAGGAGCTGTATTGGATAGGAAAATACTTGAGGAAATTGCAGATATCATTCAGAAAAAGGACGTTATTTTGCTGAGTGATGAGGTTTATGAGAAGATAATTTTTGATGGAGAAAAACATTTTAGTATAGCTTCTATTCCAGACGTTAGGGATAGGGTCATTACGGTTTTTTCATTTTCGAAAACTTATGCTATGACTGGTTGGCGAGTCGGTTATGTAGTTGCTAATCCAATATTTACTGCGCATATGAGAAAAATGGTATCTATTTCTACGGTTTGTGCGAGTTCAATTGCTCAATATGCAGCATTGACAGCATTAAAAGGACCTCAGGATGCTGTAGTGGAAATGGTTAAAGAGTACGAGCATAGAAGAAATTTAATAGTATCGGAGTTAAATAAGATCAGTGGAGTTAAATGTTTTAAACCTAGAGGAGCTTTTTATGTCTTTCCAGATTTTTCAGAGATTTCTAAAGACTCTATGTCGCTTGCAATGCACATACTTGAAAAAGCAAGAGTAGTTACTGTTCCCGGGGTTATTTTCGGACCTGAAATTGGAGAAGGTCACTTACGATTATCCTTTGCAACTTCACGTGAAAATTTGGAGAAGGCTGTAAGAAGAATACGAGAAGTAATATCAAATCTATAATTAACTGGCACAGTTGATTACGTTTAAATACCTAGTAGAAGATCTAAAGACTTACACTTATACTAGTCCTTTGAGAAGTAGGATGAATACGAATATTTGCACTATTATGAGCATAGTTCCTTCGAAATTGTCTAGTTTCCCATCGTCCACTATACTTCTTTTGAGAAACCACATGCATAATGCTGTTATAAGTAGTTGAAAAAGCACGTATTCGTCTAGAGGGATTAGAATTATCGTCCCTACGGTTCCTAAGATTAAAAGTATTATTTGAGATATCCCTCCTAGTAAATTGCCAAGTGATATATCCATTTTTCCTTTGTAAGCTGAGATGACTGCTATTCCATGTTCAGGTATTGCCGCTAAACCTCCCATTAGGAGACCACTTAATATAGTCGGGTTTCCATAGATTGCAAGAGTTTCTTCACTAACTATAGATTCGATACTTCTAACTATGAGTTCTCCACCAAGATATATCCCCAATATTCCAGCTAAGAATAGTATTGCATACACTTTCGTTGGTAGGCGTGATACTTCTTTAGTTTTTTCGTTTTGCGTAGTTTCTTTTTTTGCTGTAAATAGAATATAGACTATGTAAGAAATCACAAGAAGCAGTGTTGCCTCTCTTGGTATGTAAAATACAGCTGTCGTTGCTTTATTCAACTGCATGCTAAACAATACGTCTATTATGCCGAGAGCAAACACGGCAAGCAATGCAACTATGGTGAATCTTATGAGTTCTATTTCATGTTCTATCGCTGTTTTAGGGATTTCTATACTTCCTCCAGTTCTCTTTGTACCTAGTAGTATTACTGAACCTAGAAGTATCATGTTGAAACCTATCGATGACAGAACTGTTAGCACTGCTATATCTACCATTGCGGGGTTTTTTGTCACATGACCTCGCCATAATGTTAAACCTAACATTACTGCCTCCGGTAAATTTGATGTTAAACTTGTTAGAACTCCAACAAAATATGCCGTAAGGCCAATAGTTTTACTTATTCCTTCTAATCCTTCTATAGCCCACTCAGAAGGTCTAAATACAAGCCAGCCGCCTAAAACTATACCTAAAAGCACCAGCATGGTTGAGATACGTACAAACGCTGCGTATAAGTATAAAATTACAAGCATTAAGACCATAGCAATTTCTATTTTACCAACTTTTATGACCTTAGTTAAATCTGATTCCAAAACTGTACCTCCAGATTTACTATATAACCTCTCTTAAATTAACAACAACTTACATAATTTTGATATTTAATAAATTAGCCTTGAAATGTGATATTATTGTTTTTGACCTTTTATTTAAAAGTTAATCTATACGCAAAATGGAGTTTTGTAAGCATGTCAAAATTCGGTAAGAGACTATGCTGATATTTGAACTGGG
>JAUQZC010000137.1 GCA_030587435.1 Candidatus Baldrarchaeota archaeon
CCTTCGGCAATTCTCCCCTATAATTTATAGCCTTACCATTCGTAAGCGCGTCAGCCTGAAAAGACCTATCGGCCTCCTTATATAAAAATGAAACAGTTTCGGCGCCAGAGGCCAAAGTTCTAAAATCCTCCCATTGTCTGCAACGTATAATAACCGGCGGCCCCTTAACTTGCACCCGCCTTTCAATTTCGACGGGTTTTCTCTCAGCTGAAACATAATTTACTATGTTAGCAATTTCATTTTGTATAGAAGCCAGTCTCTCTTCGATCTTCTCAATTTTTTCGCTTAATTCCTCACTATTTCCAAGTCTTTCAGTTATTTCTCCAAGTTCTTTAATTAACTTGTCTAGATCCTTTTCATGCTCCCTAAGAACATTTATTATAAAGTCTAAAGCTTCAAGCGCATCGTCCCGAGAAGGTTTTTTAGCCATCAGCTTTCCCTCTTCAAGAAAATAAGTAGAATTCTATTTAAATAAATGTAGCGAATTGAAAAACTGTATCTAAGGGAATAGCTAGCCATACTAATTGAAAATTTTAACAGCACTTACTTCGACAATGGGAATCGTTTAAAATGTTTATTTCAAATTCGTATTTCACTGATTTTTCCGAGTTTCTGACAAATTTTCATTTCCTCTTCTTGAAGAACATTAAGCCGTCCTCGAAATATATATATATTCACTGCCGTCACTTTTATGATGCGTGGAAGTAGAAGATCAAATTTCACAGGCGAAAGTTTGCATTGGGTAAAATTGAGTTCTTTACGGCTGCGTTTATGTCTATCTTGTTCACGGTGGCCTTACTTTATTTGACGTTGGAGATTCCTAGGATAATGAATGCGTGGCTGCTAAAAGTTTTTCCTGACTATTGGATACCTATGGAGGCTGAGGTAATTGAAGCATTGAAGGTTTTGAGACCGATTGGTTATACTTCGTTTGTGGTCACGGTGCTTCTTATAATTCTTGGCTTTGTGTTGAAGAATAAAAAACTGAGTACTTTTGGTTCAATAGTATTGTATTTGCCAACTTTTGGCTATTTTGCCTTTACCATGTTTTTCCTTGCTGGTATAGGCGTTTTTAGAGCGTTGTGGCTGCCGTTAATTGACTTATCCCCAAATGTTCTAAGGCTGGGAGAAATAGTTTACTTACCATCCATAGCTCTTGGTTTTCAAACAGTCCCAGCGTCCTATGCAATAATGTTTGTAGGACTTTTAGTATTCACACTCGGGACGTTTACATGGCTTTATTCCAAGTTTAAGGGCATAGAAATGGTTGACTTCTGGATATACAAGTATTCAAGACATCCACAGTATCTAGGCTTCCTCATCTGGAGCTATGGATTAATGTTACTCGCCGGCTTTGTCGGTGCTCCGAAAGGAGGCCACGTTCCACCACCAAGTTTTCCATGGCTCATATCAGCCTTAGCAATTGTTGGAACAGCACTGCATGAGGAGCAGGTAATGGTTAAAAAACACGGTGACAAATACAAAAAATACAGGAAAAGAACACCATTTATGTTACCACTTCCAAAGAAGCTTTCCACCATAATAACCGCACCAGCCAGGATGGCGATCAAGAGGAATTTGCCGGAAAACGAGAAACAAATATTCGCAATAGTGTTTATATACTTCTGCATACTAGTTTTACTATCTCTTCCAATTCAATATTGTATAAAACTCTAGAAACCCCACAGCACGCGTTCCTGAAATAAGATGTGTTCTCGCATCCCTCTAAAAGTCTGAGCAGAACATCCCAACCACGAAACCGGATAAGTCAGCTACTTTGAAACATTTGTATTCGTCCCCATGACCTGCCAATACAAACCCCGACCTTTTAGCTACAGCCATTCCTAATAAGCCTCTCCTTACTTATTTATAAACTCTAATTTCAATCATACCACAACGCGGGTTATGGAAGAGGAGAGTGCAAGGGAGATCTCCAACCTTGATTTCAAATTCATATTTCCGCTTCATAACCTAGTTAAATCGGTGTATCAAATCTTAAGGCTGGAGGAAAAAATTTGAGCGGAACATTTCAATTGAAGAATAGAGATGAACTCAAAAGAAGAATGCTCGAAGTTTTCAGAGACCAAATTTCAGTGCTTTCAGATGATTTTAGGGAAATTTTTGCTGATGATATGGTCACTGCATTCCAAAATCGCCTACTAGTATTGGCTAAGATACAATCGAAAGAGCTGACTGAAAAGAAGGATTAGGTCTTTAATGCCTAAAAACTTAGTTTGGATACGTAAAAGATTTATATTTAAAACGCGAAAAAGGGAGGAAAGAGGTAGATAAGATGCGAAGGTCAAAACTTGAAATGTACATTGACATACTCAGAGTTCTTGCCCAAAGGGGACCATTAAAACTAACGCATATTATGTATAAGGCCAATGTTAACTGCAGCGTTTTGAAGGAATATCTTGACTTCTTGATAAAACAGAATCTTGTTGAGGAGAGAACGGTTGGCAAGAAGAGAGTTGTCTATGCTATTACCCAGCGTGGGATAACTGTTCTGAAATATTTCAGAGAATTGAAGGCGATGCTGCCAGTTATAGAGGAAGATTCGAGAACTCCAATTCCCTACTAACCCTTAACCTTTATTGAATAATCAGTTTTCTGTTTTATCGGTTGCCTTGTGAGGACTAGTTTTGAATAGAATTTGAATTGTATTTACAACTGGTAAACTTATATTGTAAGACTTGAGCCATCACATGCCGCCGAAAGATACTCTGCGCTAAACATATATAAAAATTACCATAAAACGAGACTAAAAGTATTCGGGGAGAAAACAAAAAGTAATAAAGAAGGGTTTATGAAAC
>JAUQZC010000173.1 GCA_030587435.1 Candidatus Baldrarchaeota archaeon
AGGGCCACTGGGATATAATAAGTGATGGGAATAAAGTAAAAGTTAATATAACTGGTAATCCAGCCATGACTGTGGGAGGAACTGGGGACGTGCTTTCGGGCTTAGTAGCAACTCTCTTAGCATGGAAGAATGAGCCGTTTACAGCTGCTTCGGTTGCGGCGTTCATTAATGGAGTAGCTGGAGATTTGACAGCGCAGGAAAAAGGATATCATATCGTTGCAACAGATCTCGTCGACAAAATACCAGAAGTCTTCAAAAAATTTGAGATAAATTAATTTTATTTCACAATCATAGCTGCAGATCCTAGAGATATATTTGATCTACGTTTTTGAGTCTGTTTAAAACTTTCCAAATTTTACATGTATCGTTATCAGTACAACTACCAATGCCGCTACAGCTATCAGTATCCATAGGTGAAGCGGCAAACCAAGCGGCAAACCCCACCATGGTCTTTCCGTTAAACTTGAAAATTCTGGATCCAATATGTGTAAGGCTGATACTGCATAGAATGTTGCCCTCATAGTTGTTTCATCCTCGGCAATTGCCTCTTCTGATGTTGAATTCACTAGGCTGAAACCACCGGATGTTCTTTGGCAACTTAATATCCAACTTATTATCTTGTCCTTGTTATCACCCAATTGGTCTATTGCACCGATCGTATATAGGATATCCACAGCTAGGTATGTTGTAAAGAGAGATCCTATGCCTATTCCTGGGATTTCTTCGAAACATCCATTGGGAAGCATCCTGCTTAAAACCCATGATACTAGTTGTTCTTTATTTATTCTACTGTCTTGAAGAGCCCCCGTAAGGTCTAGAAGTTTGACGGCAGCATGTGTTTCGGAAAGGGAGGAAGCGTTTTCTTTTGCGGAAAAACCTCCATCTGGATTTTGAAGGGAAACTAACCATTCTGTTACGTTATAACTTATTATGTTCCAGAGTGTTTTATTTAACATGTAGATGATTGAAAGAGCATAATATGTTGTCCATAAAGATTTCTCTGTACCATCAGGATATATGGTATAAAGGTGATCTGTGTTACATTTCATTACCCAGTTAACAATACGGTCTCCCTCCAGATATTCTGAATAATCTTTGTCTATGAGAGTGAAAGTTTTAAGCCCAAAGTAATTGCTGTATATAGTTATGTCTCCATCTTTCTTGTACCTAATTAAGCTATAATCTTCTGAATCTGAATCATGAATTATTAAGGTATCATTGATCCATTCAGCAATTTTATCTTTCTTTATTTTCCCAAACTTATTTAGAAGTTTTAACATAGTGAGAGCTTCAAAGGTAGCTTCAATGTTTGGTTTACCTTTTTGAAAAGATTTAAAACCCTTTTTATCTTCCTGTAAATTTAAGATGTACTTGACTATAGCGTCTTTTCTAGTGCTAATTAGGGCCGAGGCCTCCGTTACAAAGTAAGTACTTGAACACAATAGTATTGTTATTAATACCACGGCGAGCAATTTTATCTTCATCTGTCGATCCTCCACATATTTAGTGTCACTCGGGTAGTTATCAAGAAATTGAAATCGCCCTACTTAATTTTTTCTCATACCTCCGTACTTCACTTTAAATATTCATAAGCACTAATTGCAGCCATTGTACCTTCCCCTACAGCAATTGCAATTTTCAAAACCCCGTTTGTTACATAACCAGCAGCAAATACTCCAGGTATATTTGTTCTTTGCTTTTTATCGACAATAATGTACTTATTATTATCGATAGCTACCCCAATTTCCCGAGCAATATCACTTTCGGGTTCAAGACCTAAATTTATAAACACACTATCCACTTCTAATTCCTTTGTTTCATTAGTTATTTTATCGACTAATGTTATTTTTTTAATAGTGCGATCTCCAATAATTGCTGTGACATCGGTACTCTGGAGAATATCGACATCGCTTTTTATTACTTTCCTTTTTAGGAACATACTTGCACGCAGTTCATCGTCACTACATATAAGGTACACGGTTTCGGCAACGTTAGTAAGTAACAAAGCGTTAAAAACCGCTATGTCCCCATTACCAATAACTGCAACACGTTTACCCTTAAATAGCGTATTACTTGGAACTATACTATAGAAAATGTCCTTTCCAGCATACTTTTCTTCTCCCGGGATTCCAAGTCTTTTATATCTTCCTCCAGTAGCTATAATTATGGTTTTAGCAAAATACATGTCTTTGGATGAAACAATTCTCTTTTTCCCGTGAAAAAAATCAATTTTTAATACTTCTTCCAGTTCCTTAATCTTTGCACCGTTTTCAAGAGCTTGCTTTTTCATCGCGCTAATAAGCTCCATACCACTAATTTTTCTGATAGCTGGATAATCTTCAATAGTTCGAATGTCAAGGACTTTACCTCCTGCATTTTTACTCTCCAAGACTACGGTTTCAAGCCCCAATCTGGCACCGTGAATAGCTGCAGAGAGACCCGCAGGCCCTCCACCGATGATTACAAGATCTATTTCTGTAGACATGCACAGATCCCCCTTTAACTGCGCATACTAACTTTAACATTGATACGTTAAGTTGTTAGTTGTTTTAGTGGATGATGAAGACCTTAATAACTCTTATTGAAGTGAGGCATCAAAATATTCTCATTACTTAAAGGAGGGGGGCTTCATTTGTTCTACAGCTTTAATACGTTGTTTTTGCATATTTAATGACGTTCTTAATTGTAATGTAGTGTCTTAGGAACTATTTTGCCCATTTAGGCTCTGTTAGTTCTAAATTCAGTAAACAGATCACTTATTTGCTCTCCTTATTTTATCTAATGAATAACTTCATAAACTTTCGTAACAAGAATTTTGTAAAACTTAAAATCCGTCTCTTAATACGGCGGTGATTCAATGGTAAGAATTTTTGTTGAAGGTATCCATGTAATATTTAAGCATTTAGTTAAAGTGGGTCCTTCAATTCCTGTTCAAGCGTTTATTGACAAATTATCGAATTTAGGTTTTTCTTATACAACTAGAAAACTTATGGTTCCTCCCCTACCCCAACCAGTTCCACAACCTCCAAGTGAACTTGTTGAATATCTTTTTAAGCGTCCTTCGGATGCTACATCTCTAATAGTTGTAAGTGAAAAGGGGTTTGTCGTTGATACTAGATCTGTTCAAACAGCTTTAGATCTTTTTTGGACCTCTCACGGAATATTGCGTGAGAGTCTTAAAGAGAGATTTAAAACTATAGTTCCACAAATGCAACTTTTAGCAACCATTCAAATTTATAGTGAGATAAGCCCTTTGAAGATGATTCAAGATATGCTAACGCCCAGATTATTGAAAAAGAAAATTACAATGAAAAGAGCGCTTTCTCCGATGGCTATAGAGTTATGGACTGGTATCCCCAAGGATGAAAGTGAATGGTACATTGTTCGTTTAGAGCCTTTTAAAGGGGATCCCTTTAGAAGAATGCTAATGAGAATTACCTATAAACACCAAAGTGTTGAAGAAGCCGTAGATTTTCTTGAAAAGTTAGAAACCTACTCAATAAATCTACTCCAGAAAATAGTTAAAGAGACAAAATGAAGTGAAGTTGTTAATACGTTTTAGCTATTGCAGCCATCTTTTTCGTCTCTCTACCACATATAGGACAAACCTCGTTCTCAGCTGGGTTAGCTAAGTCCTCTGATAACACAGCACCCAGCACATTTCCATCCACTTCTTCGCACATTTTTAGTCCACATTCATCGCTTTCACACCATGGAATTAAGGCGATACCACGTCTATTTTGAACGATCTCCTTCGCTTCTTGCAAGCTTTTGACTCTGAATATTCTTTTCCTAAATTCTTCCCATGCTCTTTTCCTAAGGTTTTCTTCAATTTCGGTGAATATTTCTTTTACAACCGTCGTTAAATCATCCATTGAATATGTTTTTCTTTCAAACGTATCTCGTCTTACAATTGTTACTTGGTTATTTGCAACGTCTTTTGGCCCTATTTCTACTCTAACAGGAATCCCTCTAAACTCCCAGTCGTAAAACTTCCTACCAGGGCTAATGTCTCTTTCGTCGAGAAACGTTCTGATACCCCCTTGCCTTAAGACATCAAGAACCTTTCTACACTGTTGAAGAACTTTTTCTTCCTCTCCCTTATAGATTATTGGCACAATAACTACTTGTATTGGAGCTATCGAAGGAAAGAAAATAGCTCCTCGATTGTCTCCATGTATTGCTACTATTGCTGCAATAACTCGTTCAGAAATACCGTAACATGTTTGATAAGCAAATTGGTGCTTTCCATTTACATCTTCATATGTTAGCTCAAA
>JAUQZC010000011.1 GCA_030587435.1 Candidatus Baldrarchaeota archaeon
CTAGCAGCTTTCTCACGAAGGGATGCAGCAAATCAAACTCGTTTTTAAAGAAGCTAAAATTCCTTAATACCCTTCCAATAACTCGCCTTTTTCTATCAGCAATAGGTTTCTTACGAAGAAGCTTGCTGTAGCCGCACCATCGACAAACAAGATAAATTCCATCTACCCTTTCCTCATAGTTCAGAAGCATGCCACAATTTGGACAAAAATATGCATCCAAAAGCAGCGCTCCCTCATTCATATTGCTAAAGGTCAATTAACCTTACATCCAAGTCAATTTTGTATATACCCCCAACATTATAAATTCTGTATGGCGCGCGTGAACAAACCATGAGCATGTAAGTTAGGACGTAGCATGGCGACATCATACACACATCGAAGTTGTGCCCTGCACGAGAACCCATGAATAGGTTATCATCGGTATACCTACTGGTCTTCCTCTTTTGAAATGTACCACTCTTAAACCGATGTAGCCATCCTTCAAAGCTACTGCTTGAAGAGAAACTTCCCATACATTCTCGGGGTCAGTTTTATGTTTATAAACAACATAAACATCTTCTAAGATAACTCCATCCCTATGGGTTTTCGCCCATACATCTTCAGGCATACCCTCAGGTGTCTCAAGGGGTCCTACGGGTTGACCTTTACGCCTATTAATTCCAGATTCAACTTTTTCCCGAAACTTTTTGATTAGGCAGCTCAAAATCAACCCTCGTGCACTAACGCGCATCTAAATTAATCTTATCTTCCAACATTATAAATTCTATGTCTTTAAGTTATAGTTTGTTCATCTTTTTGTAAAGCATACACCAATTGGCTCAACTTATAAAGGTAGCGAGAATAGCTTTTCTTACTTGTCTATAATAAATCTGTGCCTTCTAACATTTTAAGTACCTTAATATTCTGATAATGCCCATAGACCTACAAAATGTTAATATTGCCAAAGTAACTTTCTAGGTTTTGGGAGATTCTAATGACATTAAAGCTAGAATATCCTTACGGTGAAGTTTTGGAAAAGTTGGTTGAATGTTTGAAGAAATGTTTTGATCTAGTTAGCGTGGTAATTTTTGGATCGGTTGCGAGGGGTGAGGCAAGAAAGGATAGTGATGTAGATATTCTTGTGGTAGCGGATAATTTGCCTGACAGGTATGAAAGATTTAAGAGATTTGAAAAAGCTGAGAAATGTGTTGAACAAATAATTGAAAAACTTAAAGAGAAGGGCTATTATATATTTTTGAGCCCCATCATAAAATCTAGGGAGGAAGCTAAGAGGATTACTCCGCTTTACTTAGATATGGTTGAAGATGCCATCATACTCTACGATAAGAACAGCTTCTTTACAAATATTTTGAATAATCTTAGGAAAAAGTTAGAGGAGCTTGGAGCTGAGAGAATAAAGCTAGGTAAAAAATGGTACTGGGTTTTGAAAAAGAACTATAAATTTGGAGAGGTTATTGAAATTGAATAACCTAGAAATGGCAAGATCGTATTTAGAAGAAGCTTTAAGAAGAATAAAGACAGCAAAGCAAGCTCTTGAGGAAGATGCGTATGCTTATTGTATTAGACAGTCTCAGGAAGCTGTGGAACTAGCTTTAAAAGGCGCTTTAAGACTTGTTGGAATTGAACCGCCTAAATGGCACGATGTTAGTCCCGTTTTGCTTGAACAACGTAAAAGGTTCCCTAAATGGTTTGAGGAAAGAATAGAGGAAATTTCATCAACCTCAAGATGGCTTAGGCGTGAGAGAGAACCAAGCATGTATGGTGACGAGGAAAGCGGTTTACCTCCACATAAACTATACACTAAGAACTATGCAGAACGGGCATTCAACGAAGCAAAAAATGTTGTTGAACTGGTTTCTAAATTAATCAAAGAAGCAACCAAGATATAGAAGCTGTTAAATTATTTAGTTTTCTAAAAAAGAACTTTAACATGTTTTACTTGTGTAATTATTGCGTATTCTCCGTTCGAAGCAGCAACAATACCTCTTTCCTGGTTACTGCTTACAATCCAGAAATATTTTCTTCCTAGAACCTTTTCTATTTTCTTTACAATACTCATTTCTATTGCTTTACTACTTCTAAGGAAAAATAGGTAGTCTGTGTTGTCTATTTTGATTTTTGTGGTTTCTCCTAGGCCTATAAACAAAACTTTATTGTCTTTGAAGATTTTTAGTGCTTCTTGATGAGTTGTTAGAAAAATGTTTCCGTCTTTGGAATAAAGATGTTTAGATTTGTTTTTTATTTTAAAACCAAAAGTTTCAATGAACTTAGCATATACGTTGCCACTCTTTTTCAAAGGTACCCCCCTACTTATTTTGATTTTAATTTCATTGCCTCTTTTATTGCCCATTTTACATCTTCTAAACAAACTTTTCTCTTTGTTTTTCCTATTCTTTTTTTAAGTAGGTTTTCGATGGCGAATTTTACTTTTGATCTTACGAAGGTTGGAACCTTGTTTAATGTTTCAATTAAATGTTTTAGGGCTTTTTCTTCGAATTTTAACTCCCAAGATTCTTCTTCGCCGATTTCTGTGTAGCTGTAAACGTATTTTACGGTTTCTTCCCATATTCTATGCAGTAGGTATGATGTTCCTCTAATTCCTCTGAAGGGTGCATCTAGGTATCTGCTTGAAAAGTAGCGTACTGGTTCACTGACTGGTATGAAGTGTTGTATTTTTGCTTCTTGAGACGCTAAAAACTCTATAAAACTTCCAAAAACAATGTACGGAGAAAATTCTTTTAAGACATCTACTATTTCTTCTTTGCTTGGTTCAAATATAATTCTTGCACCCTTTTTCTTCATTTTTCTATAAAATTTGTTTAAAAGCGGGTTCTCTTTGTTTTTTACTCCTAGGATTTTCGGTGATAGCCATAGGTCTTCTTCTAATATTTTTGTTAAACCGTAGATTAATGTGTTCATGCCGAAAATCGCTATAGGTGAGCCTGCAATGGTATAGCCGGAAATATCTAAGTCGTCTATTAGGTTGCCGCCCCAGAATCTCATTTCCTTTTCAATTAATCTATCTATGTTTTTGCTTAGATTTGGAAAAAACTCTTTTAGTTTTTCTAAGAATTTTATAGTATCTTCAACTCCGTAGGGGACTGTGCAAATATATGGTGTTCCATATTCCTTTTCTAAATGAGTTGCCGCGGTTAATCCGAAATCGTAAGGGTACGTGAGGATATTTAGTTGAGCTGCTGGAAGCTTTTCAAAGTCTTTGATGGATGCTCCTGCTGGGACAATGGAGTTTATTTTTAATCCTGTGCTTTTCAGAAGTCTTATTGTTTCTAGTAGGTCTGCTCTCCAATTATAGATTCCTTTTACAGGTCCAATAATGTTCACAGAGTTATCTGTCAACTGCTGTTCTTTTGCAAAATTCTCTATAAGTATTGTTAGGGCTTTGTCGATACCCTGGTACATATTATTGTTTAAGGTGTTACCGTAGATTACAATTATTGGAATGGGGACTTCTCTTCTAATTTCTTCTATAACGGTATCTAAAATTTGTTCGCTTGCTATTAATTCTGTGACATTTGTGGTTGTTACGATTATTAGTTCCGGTTTAAGTTTAATATAAGCATCTATTATTGCTTTTTGTAGATTATCAAAGCTGCTATACGCTAAATCCGTGGCTAAGAGGTTTGATGTAAATGCGTGGTGTCCTTGTTTTTCAGAGATTACTAAACTTGCTATTTCATAGTTGAAGCAGCCTGAAGGCCCATGTAATATTGGTATGGTGTTTTTCATGGAGAGTGCTACATTGCATATTCCATGGTAACTTGTGGTTATTGTTGTTTCACGATAAAACTCTCCATTCATCTCCTTCTCCCTCCCAATTATTGTCTCCAAAGATTCTATCGAAAAACAGCTTATGTTTTTCAGCTAAAGTTTTCCATTTCCTTGCAGGACTGTTAATTCTCTTTGCTAGAATTTCTCCTAAACGTAGCATCCCTAAATATCCAGGAGTATCACAGGTGGCTATAGATATTCTTGAAAGAAACCATGCACCCTTTCTTAAAGCTAAAGGTGCGAAAATCCAATCTCCAATAATAAAATCAAAGTCTTCGTCAAGCCCTTTCATTAATGTTTCATATACGCTTCTCTCTACGTAGATTTCCCCTCCATTTTCCCTGATATATTTAATGTTTTCGTCAGCTATGTTTGGAAGAAAACACGTATACACAACGGTTTCTAGTCCTAGTGCTATGCAGTTGCATGCTAAGTTTATTTCTCTGCCAAGACTTGCTGCTATTAAAACACGTTTACCTCTAAGTTTTTCCTTAAGCCTCTTTATTTTGTTTTCCCAAAGATTAAGTTTTGATCCGACTTTTACGCCAGTTGTTTCCTCAACTTCTTGTATTACTTGTTTAAAGGGGTCTTTGCCGTAGGGTAAAACGTTTACATAAGGTACTGCAAAGTTTTCGTACATTTCTTTGAGGGGAAGCTCTGAAAATATGTGAGTTGGAATGTTAATTTTTGCTTTTAAAGCCTTTTCAATTTCATCTATATTTGTTCCTTCGTTTCTGACGATTGTAGAATTGATTTTCAATGGTTTTAATGTTTTTTCAAAATATTTTCTTCCGTCAAAGTTTGTGAAGCCTATCAAGTTGAAACTGTTCTCGTGTCGATTGGCTGTGTTGTTCATAATTTTTGTTAGTGATTTTAGAGCTTCTCCTGCACCTTCAACTTCGTATTTTGTGTTGAATCCAGCTTTAATAGAAATAAACTTCACGTGAGGGTATTCATAGGCAAGTTGTTCGAGAAGTGGTTCCACGTTATCGTTTATTGTAAGGGGGCCGCAGCCTAGGATTACAGCTAGTAGCTTTGGTTCCCTTTTTATTATAATGTCTCTTAAAGCATGTTCGATTTTCGTTAAGCCGCCGAAGATGGAATCTTCTTCGCAAAATGTTGTTCCCGGTGTGTAAAGTGGTTTTCCAAGCATTGCCACAGATATATGACATCTAAGGTTCAATGTACAGTCTTTTGCAGCATGTAAATATGGTATTGCATCTCTGATCTTTGTAATAGTATATGCAGCGTAAAAGCTTGGGCAAAGACCTTCTGAATGAGGTTCAAAATATTCCCTCAAACTTCAACTCCTCCTGGTTTCGCTAAAATTTTCTTAACCTTATTTCTAACTCTACTAGGGGCTTCATTAAGGACTTCTAAGGCAGCTTGAAGCACGATTTTCTTATCTATGACCTTTGATTCTTTCTTCGCTATTTCAATGGATTTCTTTGCAACCTTTCTTTTCACAAAAGCTCTAACAAGCGGAGGTATAGATGAACAAATGTCGTCAAGAAATACTTTAGCTTCAGGAACCCATATGACCCGCTCATCACCGTTAATTACGCTTAGTACCTTTGGTAGAAATACCGGTGGAACAACGATCCTTAAAAGTTCAACAAAGTCTTCTTTCCTTTCTATTTCCTCTATCCTTTTCTCTAAGATTTTCCTAACATTGTTTCTTACAAGGCCTTCAGGCAGGACCGATAAAGCATCTTCAATAAGTTTTTCTTTTTCTTCCATCCCCAATCCCCCTTTAAATGGCGGTTGTAGATATATAGGCGAATTTAATGATTTTTTCGTGTTCTAATGGAGTTGGAACAACAGTTTCCCCGTTTTTAATGATGTTTTTAGCGAGTTTTTCGAATATTTTTGCTGCTCTGGAATTGGGGGAAACTTCAAAAACTGTTTTTCCAAGTTTATCTGCTTCAAGGATTTCTCGCATTCTCGGGATGGAACCGGTTACTTTCGTTCCTACGTAGTTGGCGAAGTTTTCAATTGTTTCCTTTTCGTTTGGAACGTTTCTTAGATTTCCTATTATGCCTCCGAGTCTTGCACCAAAAATATTGAATCTTTTTAAGGCAAAGCAAAGATTGTTTGCAGCGTAGAGAGACATGAACTCTCCAGATGTAACTATGTAAACCTCTCTGGCATATCCGCGTTGAATAGGTTGAGCAAAGCCTCCACAAACAACGTCGCCAAGAATATCGTAAATCACAACATCTAAGTTAAGTTTTTCAAAGGCTTTCTTTGCTCTTAGAAATTCTAACGCTGTTATTACAGCTCTCCCTCCACATCCAACTCCAGGCTCAGGTCCACCGCTTTCAGCGCAAAGGACGCCTCCATAGCCTTGAAAAACGACGTCTTTCAATCTTACTTTTTCATGGTTCATGTTTGCTTCTCTTAGCTTTTCTAGGATTGTTGGTATCATTTTCCCATTCATTAATAGTCTTGTGCTATCTCTTTTTGGGTCGCATCCAACTTGTAGGACTTTGTAACCCATTTTGCTTAATGCTACGCTAATATGGCATGCTATGGTTGATTTCCCTATTCCACCTTTTCCGTAAAGGGCTATCTGCCTTACATTGCTTGGAAAACTAATTTTTACGCCTTTACATGTGTTAATTTTACATGCCATTTGTTCCACCTCTCCTTTGTTGATCCTGACTTTGTTTCCATTCTAGGTATTCTTTGAGTGCTGTCTCCCCCCTCTGAGTGATTTCGTAGCCTACTGTCCAGTATTTGCCCTTTGGAACCTCAACTCTTCTAACATAGTTTTGGTTTTCTAAAAAATCTAGGAGAAGATAGCATTTGCCGCTATCTATTCTCAAGATGTTTGCAAGGGCAAAACGGGTTAGTCCTCTATACTCTTTTATTATGTTCAAAATTTCTGCGGCAAGGCTTGCCTCACTGCCAAAATGTAAAAGAAGTTTTGGTTTTCGGCGATCTTTACTCACAAATATTTCCTCTGTGAGATTAGGAAGCATTATATGGGTTTCTTCGCTTATGTAGGGTAGATACAGATTGTTGTAGTTGATTTTTATGGTAAATGGATATGCGTAGTCTTCTCTTAGAAATATTGCTTCACCAAATTCTAAATGGCTCAGATAGGTTATTTGATATAATCTATGTCTTCTTTTCTGAGAATGAATGCCTGGTGCATGTTCCTGTAATCCTAGTAGATTTGCAGCTATTTGTCTCTCATCGACAGTTGTTAATCTGTGTACTATTCTGTTTTTGGGGAATCTTAGGGCATTTGGTGATGTTTCAATTATTCTGCCGGTGGATAAGAT
The DNA here is from genome assembly GCA_030587435.1 of Candidatus Baldrarchaeota archaeon. Next base: position 7,080 of record JAUQZC010000011.1, read on the forward strand.
GATGTAGGCTTCTTTTTGTGCAATTTCTCTTAACCATTCGATTAATATGTCTTTTTCTAATGTTCTATGTTTTGCTCTGAAATCTACATGGAATATGTCTTCACAATCATCCAGTAGAATTAAGGTTTGGTTTAAGATTTTTGATGCTATAATTTTCGCTAATATTAACGTTTTAATGAACATTGTTGCCAAGGGGAATCTTGTTGGTATTTCTATTATTGATGGTTGAGTGAGGATTTCGCTGAATTTCAGGTTTTGCTGAGACCCGAGCATTGAAGCTACTTCACCGGTTGTAAAAAGCTGCAATATGTGATTTAGGGTTTCTAAAACTTTCTTTCCATAAACTCTTGTTTCTGGTATCTGTGAAATTACTTCTTGTAATTCAAATAGTGAAGGATTTGGATTTTCATATACTTGTTGAAGAGCTTGCTCAAGAACGATCCAAACTTCATCAGATAACTCTAAAATTTGAGTAAAAACAGTTATCAAAAGAGGTTGATATTCTGGAGGGTTAAAGTCTTCAGGATCCAAAGGATTAAGAATAAGATTTCTGCCTAGAGTATAGATTTTTGTTTGAGGTACCCAGTTTGAAATAACACGGTACCTTGGGCTTCTAGCAATTATAAGAAATCTTAACCCTATTTTTGCGACTTCTAATAGTATTCGGAGACTTGTTAATATTCTTTCTTCATCTGTTCCTCCTAAAATTGCAATACCCTGCTTTAGATTTTCCTTTCTGAAACCAATAGGTATTCTTTCGGTAAAAGTTTCGGTCTCTATTGTTGAACCTATTATGATGTTGGAGTTTAAATGGGAAGGTGTAATGAACTCTGCTGGTGGCTTCGCTTTCAAAGATTTTACGGCGAAAGTTGATATTTGTAGAAATCTAGCTGCTTCTAAGCCTGTTAGATATATTCTTCTCCTGTTAATACGCATTTAATTGCCTCCTCCAACTCTAATCCTCTTAGAATCTCAACTTTGCAGTGAGGAAAAACGCTTGTGAAAACGGCTTCAATTTTCTTGATGTTCGATTTCACGTTTTCAGCTAGTTGTTCAGCCACTTTGCTTGCTCTAAACACTCCTAAAGCTTTAGACCTTGTAATTAAGAGTATCTTGGCTTTCCATACCCCTCCAAGCCTCAAAATAAAGTTTCTAAGCTCACTTTTCTCCATTTTCCTCATAGTATTTCTTGCTTCACGGGAAATCTCCGCCATATGTGGTATTTTTTCTTCTTCTACTGGTTCGTGTTGATAAAGGTAGATGATGGGGATTTTTTCAGCGTATATTGATCGAATGAATCCTTCAAAGTTTCCTCTGACGCCAATTGGGACTTGAACAACTTCTAGGCCAGCATAGGCGATGAGATTTAACCCTGATTTAACAAATAAAACATCCTCAACATTTTTGTAAAAATAAAAGCTCAAATCTTTGAGGGGATTAACTTCTACAAATTCTTCTCCAACACTTCTCTTCGATAAAAATGTTTTAAGTGGTTTTCTAAATTTACTTGAAGATAATGCTAATATAAGGTAAGTTGGTGCAAGGCTTAGTAAAAAAGATTGATAAAATGGGTAACGTAAAGATAATAGTGTAAGGAAGATTGGGAAGCTGAATATTGTTAAAGTTGTTTTCAACATGGTTTTTAGAGGTATTTCTGGCTTTGGATTCCAAAATCTTTCGTAGAAAAGCTTTCTGACTTCTATTTCCTCTTCTTCTACTTCAACTTTTTCGTCACTCATATTTTTCACCTGCAAAAATTCTTATAACTAGAGAAATTATGAAGGAGAAGAGGAAAAGCTTCAGTGTTAACTCTAAAATTAAATTTTGAAAATTTAGATTCTGAATTATGAAGTAGAACAGCGGTACGAGAATTAAATACCAAAAAGACTCTTTTTCTTCTTTGTTTAAGCGATACCCTTCGTAGAGAAACCATGTAAAATTGTTTTCTTGTCTTTCTCTTGTTCTCTGCCAATTTTTCTTTGTTAGAAATTTATATAACACATACAATACGAGCAGTGGGGCTGAGATAGTCAGAATAGGTCGAAAATTGTTGATTGATTTAAGTAGCATCATTATGATTTGATCGAGCATTTTAGGACCTCCATTTCGATTTTTCCAGCTAAATTGGCAATTTTAAGAGGAAAACTAGAAAAAACAATAATTTTTAGTTCTTCACTTTCATTTTCGAAGATTACGATAGAATCGTTAGAATAGAATTTGCTACCATACTGTGTAAATCCCATATCCAACAAAAGTCGACCTAAGCGCTCTAGTAAACTGTCTTCAAGCTCTTCTATTTTTATTGTCCAGCTATATTTTCTTCTTTCCTTTCTTTTTCGCTCCTCTTCCAAAACCTCTCTTGGAATTTTTACTTTTAGCCAATTAAGCGATAATACAAGCCATTCAAATGCCAAAATTGCAATCAGCACCACTAGGATTTCAAAGAGCTGTGTTGAGTTTAGCACTTATACTCACCCCTAACTTTCTAGTTAGATCTTTAGCCTTCTCAGAAACGTCCTTGTACCCTTCTAATTTAGCTATAGTTGCGATTGCATGAAGAATCCAGCCTGAAAGGTCTAGGAGAGATTCAAAATCTCCAGGTGAAATGTTAAATCTTTCAGGAACCTCTTCCAGACGTATCCTATTTTCATAAACTTCTAAAATTGCAACCTGAAACTGTGGAGGAACAGATCTGCCTTCTAAGGCGAGAACTTTACCGAACATTTCACAGAAATCTTTCATATCATTTATTCCAATCTTCAGGCTTTCTCTAATAATTATGGCTGTTTTCGGCCTTAAATAGAGTTTTACAACCATGTTTCCGAAATTTGTTGTTTCGTAAACATTTTTCTCCGCGGTTCTAATTTTTCTGACTAGTCTATTAGATAAAAGAAAGTCTAGGACATATTTTCTTTCTAAACTTTGTGAAATAACTCCTTTAAAGTCCGGCAGGTAATTGTCGACGTAAAGAGCGAGTTTTGTGAGATGTCTACATAAGGAAGTTCTTAGAGATGAGAAAATTATGCAATTGCAGTGAGGCCCGTTAGGGGAGAAGGAACACATGTTGCTTCTAACTTTTGCTTCTAACCTGTCTGCATCGGACTTCAAAATCTTGACTTCGCTGTCCTGGATTTTTAAAGCTGCCTCAAACTCTGCTGTTTTCGAGTTTGCTTTAACAATTTCATATATGCTTTCTCCAGGTATTAACAGGAGTTCTCTAATACTTTCCCTGCAGTTTTCTCCACGTTGAAAACACCAGAAGGATCCTCTAAAGAATTCAACTATTTCTTCTTCTGATACACCTGGATTCTCATATATGAAAACTAGTAAAGCTTCATCAAGCCCACTTTCTGCAAGTTTACTTGTAACTGGTTCAAATTTAGGTATGTATTTTCCGTTTTCTATGTTGAAAATTTTGTTTTGAAACAGTTTTTTCTCGTTCTTGTTGTGAACCAGTATAATGCTGTAACCTCTTTCACCGTAGGTTGGTCTTCCCGCTCTGCCAAGAATTTGAAAAACTCTGTTTATGTTTATTTCGTTGATTTCAATGTCTTCGTAGTCTGTTTTAGCTACCAAGAGATCCCTAAGAATGACCAGATGTGCTGGAAAGTTTATTCCCGTTGACAATGTGGTTGTGCAAACTAAAACTTTGATTAAACCCTTTTTGAAGGCTTCTTCAACAAAACTACGTGTTAATGTACTTAACCCTGCGTGATGAAACCCTGTGCCGTTCAAAGCAAGTTTTGCAACCTTGTTTGTTAACATTGTCTTCTCATATTTTAAACTGTTAGAAATCATGTGGTTCAGTTCGCTAATCTCGTTGACGCTGATAAAGGGTCTTGTAATATTGGAAAGTTTTTCTGCTAAGCTTTCAGCATCTCTTCTTCGGGAAACAAAAACCAATGCTTGGCAATTTTTCTTCAGAAATGTTGCTACAAGTTTTTTAATAGCTTCATTTTTATCCTCTGCAGTTAAAATGAAAGTATTTAAAGGCACCGGTCTATTTTTTGACACTATGAGTTTACATTTTAACCATTGAGCTAATTGTTCAGGGTTTCCGATAGTTCCGCTTAAAGCAAGCAACTGCAAATTTTCAAAGTTTCTTAAACGCATAATTATGTTTTCTAGTCTTGGACCCCTCTGTTCCTCTCCCAAATTCTGTATTTCATCTATAACAACTATTCTAATGTCTTTTAGGAAAAGTGGGTTTAACCTGAAAAGGGAATCGAATCTTTCATAGGTTAAAACCATTATATCTACTTTTTCAAGGTCTTCAGCATAAGCGTAAAAGTCTCCAGTCGATATACCAATTTTTATTCCTAAATTTTTATATCTTCTTTTAAAATCTCCATATTTTTCATAAGCAATAGCTTTTAGAGGAACCAAGAAAACTGCTTTACCCCTGTTTTTTAGAACTGTATTAACGCAGGCAAGTTCACCGATCAGTGTTTTTCCTGAAGCTGAAGGAGAAGCAAGTAGAAGACTCTCTCCTCTAAAAACACCTGCTTTAATTGCAAGCCTTTGAATATCTGAAAACTGTCTTATTCCTTCTTTCTCCAAGATTTCTAACAGTTTTTCATCTAAACCTAATTCTTCAACCATTTCTAACTGCAACTCTCAACTCCTCCTCATTAATCCATGGAAAAAGCCTTAAAATGTCGATTAAACTATATTCCAACGAGTTTTCTGACGGTCTACGTAAAATTACATCTCTAATGCTTACTTCAACTGCTTTTAACCCTAGAAACGATGCAATTAATTGTGTACTTTCTTTTAAAGTAACCAAATAAATCGTAACGTTCCATTTATCGTCTAGCATAGCAAGAATTTCCTTGTTTCCAATTAAGGGGAGCATTTGCAGGAGAATAAAAGATAAGTTTTTCCTGTTGCTCTCTGCAGGAGATAGTATTATTGATAGATGAAAGTTTTGGGCAAAATTGCTAAAATTAGCTTTAAGAAAAGGAAAACCTTGCAAACTGACTGCGATATGGTTTTTATCCAGATTTTTGTTCGGCTTTTTAATTGTCCAGTTAAGTATAGGCGAAAATACTGTTTCTTCGATGCTAATTTCATCCAGTAAAACTTGGTTTTCAATGTTGAGAAGATTCAAGTAGTTTGAAAGATTTTCTGCCTGTATTTTAACTTTCTTAACAATTTCTTCGAAACTTTTGCCCATACACCAGGTTAAGATGAAAAGTTTTGTTTTGCTTTTATGTTTGTGAAATTCTATGCTAACGTTTATTTTTGATGTTTTAAGAACATTTAGAAGATGTGTTGCACTGTTTTTATTGAATATTTCCAAGTTAAGTATTTCAATTGCGCAAATAGCTTTAAGCAAATTTTTATCGTCTTTGAAGACCGCAGTTCCATTATAAATTGCAGCGACCTCCGGAACACTGTCTAAAATCTTTTTCGATCTTTTCTTACTTTTTGTGATTAGAAAAGATGCGGCTAAGAACGCTAAGATAAAAGGTGTTATTTTAAGATCTGAGAGGAGGATAATGAAGGATATGTGAATAATTGAGGTGTAAAATGTTGCATGCACAAGACTTTCTTTCTGTGTTAAGAACTTTAAGAGAAACATTAGAGACGCGTAGAAAATTGAGAGAGGAATTAAATAATCGTAGATTCCTCTTAATGTTAAATTTGTAACTTTAAGGAATGCTGCAATGCCATCTAATGTGGAAAGGATCAAAGCTATGAAGATAGCTCCGAATACTAGGGTTTTTATTAGCGAGTTTAATAAACCCATGGGGTTGCCTCCATTTCGAAGAAGACTTTTGCATTGAGTTTTATGTCAAAATATTTTTCTAGGGTTGCAACTCTAATCCTAGAGTCTAAACTTAGTCTTTCAAGTCTTAAAACAACTTTAACATAGGGTTCTAAGGCACTCCAGGCAACAGGTTTAATATTTCCGTTGAAGCCCTCCACCTGGCTAGTTAATACAATTGCAGCTTCACATAACGACCCTAAACTTATTAAGACCGGTATCTGTTTCTCTGCGAACTCAAAAAAGTAGAAATAGGCATTTTCTTCTCTACTCAGTCTATATAGAGTTGAGACAGTATCTAAAACAATAAGTTTTATGTCTTCTTCAACATATTCAGGCAAATATAGAAGAATGTGACTTAAACTTAGAAAATCTCTCGGTCTAACAACAATAATCTTATCGAAAATCTTACTGCACCTTGATGGATAGAGTTGCTCAATAAGTTTGGGATCAAATTTTTTATCGGTGTCTATGTAAAGTGTACGATAACCTAAAAGAGCAAGTTTACAGGCAGCATTAACCGATATAAACGTTTTACCCGACTCGGAGGGCCCATAAAGAAGAGTGGAGGAACCTACAGGGAACCCGCCCATCAAAATACTATCTAAGGGGTCTATACCTGTTCGAACGAACTTCAAAACTTCCACCTCCTGCAATTTGAAATTTTTTCTTGTAGCGGACTGCTGTAAAAGAAGATGCAACAGCTAGAATTCCGAATAGAACAGTGAAGGGAATATTTTCTGGAGAAGGAATATTTTCCAAGGAAAGCCGATTTACATTCTCATTGCTGGATGAAGCTGATTGAGGTTCTTTGTTGATTGAGAAGATTGCTGTTGAGGCTTCGTAGATTGAAGATCCTTCAAAGGTAACTTTTATTTGGTATGTTCCTGTTTCTTTAGTTTCAAGTTGATATGTTGCGTTTCCTTTGCTACCTGTTGTTAAATATATGGTTTTTGTGGTATTGTTTGGGAAACGTATTTCTAGAACTATGATTTCTCCAATTATTGGGTTTCTATCTTCATCTACAAGTTTAATTAAGATTGTTGTGATGTTTTCATTGATGATTTGTGTTTCGATTGCTGTTTTAAGTTTAGAAACTGTTAAGGCTAGTCTGTAATTTGTGGGCATAAAGTAGTCATTGCCTTGATAATTTATTTCAAGAATATGTTTTCCGGAGGATGTTGGTGTCCAAGAAAATGTTGTAAAGCCATTTAGTGTTGTTAAATTCTCTTCAATTAAAATTAGACCGTTTTCATCACGTATTTTAATAGTTAAGGTGTCATTTATTTTTGTGCCTTTAATTGTTTGAAGAGTTATGTTGAAGTCAATTTCTTTGAAAACCTTCACATTTAAAGGACCGCATTCAACTATGACTTCGGTTTGTGCCTTGGTAACTTCGATTACTTTGCTAATGTTATATGAGTTCGTATAAGGGTGATAAACCTTTATGTTTACGGTGTAGTTTCCGGGAGTTAGTTTCGAAGTATCGAGAACAGTAGTGTAGTTTCCGTTGCCGATATAGGTCACGTTTAGGGCTGAGTTTAATTCTAAGACTGTAATATTTATTGTGCATTGTTCAAGTGGTACATTGCCGACTTCAACGTGAATTGTAATATTGATTTTTTCTCCTACAAAAACCTTTGAGGCAGAGAAATAGTCGTCGACTTTTAGAAAACCGTAGACAGTTATTTTCTTAATTGTAGAGCAGCTAAGGTATCCCTTTTTGAAGGCTTTAATTTCAATTTCCTGTGGGCCAAGTAAGCTTCCATTTACAGGTATTGTAACTTTAATTTGGTAACTTCCATTCTCATATGTACCGTTAAAAATGTAATTTAGTATTTTAGCTTGAAATGTTGCGTTTTCCAGTTTTCTACCAAAATTGTCTGTTAAAAAAGCTGAAATAGTAAGGTCTTCGCCTAAATACAAGTTTGTCTTGCTTAAAGTTAATGTTTTAAACTGAATTTCTAAGCTTTCCTCTAATAGAGGTAGAAGACCTAAATCTTTTAAAACGCTAAGCATCATCCAAGTATATTGCAACCTATTTGTCACAGAATTTGAGTTTAAACGATTTACAAAAGTGAAGTTACCTCTAAGAGTTTTATATGCAAGTTCTAAAACCGCAGACTTATTTACCTGTTCGAAAACATGAAGTTCAGTGTTATTGTCAAAAAGAATTTTTAAAGCTTTAATTGCATAGTAAGTTCCAATTACATCTTCGTAATTAAGATTGGAGATTAAGTAGTGGGCAAGCGAGGAAATATTTAATGCGGAGAGGCTTTTTAAAGCTGAGAGAGCAGCGACAGCATAACATTCAGATGCGCTCCAAGCATCTATAGGCCAAGGTAAACGACCTAAAGATTCAGGAATAATTGACCCGTTTTCAACTTGTCTATTAACAATATAGCTTGTGACTGCTCGCTTATCTACAATCAACGATGTGGCTTCAAGTTTATCTAATGTTAATACCGCAAACACTGTTGTGTAAAAGTTTGGAGGCCAAACATTCTCAGGAATTATTGACAAAATTTTGAACAAACCGTAATAGGGGCTTTGCGGATTTGTTATTTCGCTAATTAAAATTTCGTTAACAAGCTCGTCATATGCTTTTACTTGTGTATTTAATTCTTGACATATTGCTGTTGCAAAGAATTCCATTCCTCTTCCATAGCTCCATAGTCCATATGTGGAGTGTATTTCGAGAGGCAGGGCTATGGTGAAACCTTCATATATAGTTATGGGTATTTCCCAGTAAGTGTTTAATGTGACGCTGAATGTGGCGTTTAGAAATTCGATAAGCGAGGTTTTGTTAATTTTATTTATCATGTTAAGAATTGAAAGGATTTTTATAGCGTTGTAGGTTTGCCAAAGTGATCCTTCCAAAAAGCTATTTGGATAAAAGCCTCCATCAGGACTCCAGCAACTCAACAAATATTTCTCCAAGGCTGTAATATTAATGCTAGATGTTTTTCTAAGGGTTTTTAACGCCATAACTGCAACGTAGGTTTCAGATATTTGTGGAAACTCGTCTCCAATTCCTCCTGAAAATCCTCCCACAGAAAGTTGTCTGTCTAAAAGCCATTCACCTGTTAAATCGTCAATTAAATCTTTTCTGCTCAGAATTTCCAAGGAGAGAACTGCGCATCCTGTGCCAAGAGTTAGTTGATTTTCATCAAGGGATATAAGATCGTTGTAAAAAGAGCCGTCACTTCTCTTGCATTTTAAAATCCACTCTGTAACGGCTGTTAGGTTCACTGAGCTTAAAGATGATAATATTTGGAGTGATTTTAAAGCATAGTAGGTGTAAATCATTTTTGAACGGGTTGAACTAGGTGTTTTCATGAATCCACCGTAATTTTTCGGGTCACTTACGTCTAGATTTTGACACTGGGACAAATATTCTATTGCAGCTGTCACATTTACCATGTTCAAAGCATTTAAGACTTTTAGAGCTTCAAGAACAGCCCAAGTATTAATAATATTGGTTTCCGTGCCTCCAGGGTTGTCAGCAAAGCCACCGCTTACATCTTGGCAAGTAGCCAGGAAATTTGCAACTTTTGTAACATTAATTAGTTCTAGGCTATTTGTCTGGTTTAATATGATTATTGCGAAGCTTGTTGTGCAAGATTTGGATGTGTCAGATGGGATTTTCATGTTATCCCGTGTGTTTGTAAAACTTCCTTCGAAGGGATCATAGTTGGATATGAGATGATTTACTATGCTTGTAGTGTTTACTAGGTTTTCTTTATCGATGAGTTGGAGAATGGTGTAACCGTAGTAGGTTGACTCTATATCTGGGAGAAAAGGATAGTTGACGCCGCCTTCTCCGTGCCATTCGTGTATTTGTAGATTTGTAATGTAATCTCCTAAGATTGAAAAGTTGGTTACACTTGTCAAATATTGGATAACGTTTGCTATGAATTGACGACCCTTAATGGTAAATTTGCTTGGATCGTTTACCGCTATCCAGAAGGCTTTGTAGTTTTGGAGACCTGTGTAAAAGGCTGAAACAACCATGTTGTTACTTAAACCTAGAATTGTAAATTCTCTGCACCAAAGATCAGAGTAATTATATGCTATTGTATTCCAACCTTCTAAGGAAAGAACTACACGGTTATTTGAAGAAACAGGGTAAGGTTTGTGAAATATTTGGTGATTTAAAGCTAGTGTGTGGATTTCCATACTCCCGTTCCAAACAATACCTTGACCTTGAATATTTTCCAGAGTATTTATGAAAGAGGAAGCTTTACCACATAAAATCAAGGGAACCCTTATTTCAGAAATAATGAGTGCATCATTAATGTTTATTGAATACAGACTGTCATCAAACAGTATGATATCGTAGTTTTCCCATGTTTCCGAGTTCTCAAGGAACTCCTGAAAGATAGTCGTATGAGTTTCAAAATTTAATTCTGTCAGAACATTTACCCAGTTAGATGCCCAGTTAACAGGCGCAGAAGAATTGTACACGATTAAAACTTTAATTTGGTTTTCCACATAGTTTGATGATGTAGATACTGCCATTGTATTACAATTTGAGTTAAGAAGAAAAGCAAGTAAAATAAGGTTTATAAGCAGTAATTTAATTATATTGCTTAACAATCTACCGTTTTTCATTAATATCTTCCTCCTTCTTCCCTATGGAACAATATGTATAGCATGGGACCAAACAATAAGACTGTAAGAGCTACTTCTCCGGTTATACCAAGATTTAAGCCAAATAATGTCTGGAAATAGTGGTAGGTGAAAATTGAGGCAAGTGGAGAAACTAAAGCTAGAAGTTCACTGAGAAATCTTGAGGGGTATTTTGCAGCTACGCTAAAAGCTGTAAGTATGTCTTGTATGCTTGGTCTAGCTCCTATAATAAGTGAAAACATGAGGTAAGCGGTTAAAAAGGGATTTAAGAAGCTTAAAACATATAATTTAAGGACTAGGTAAACTAAAAGACTATTTACTATAGCTGGTGCAATACCTATAAGAAAGGCTTTCAAAAAGCTTTCAATTTCCTCGGTTTTCACGTAGCCTTGGAAACCGCAGACATAGGGTTTAAAATAGGTGATATCCACGATTTTTGTCCCTAAAATTTTGCAGAAGAACAGGTGAGATGCTTCATGTATAGCGATTCCAGGGGCAAACAGTAGGCCGATTGCATTTTTTAGAACTTTTAGGGGTTTAAAAGAGAGGATAAAGTTGATGATAAGAGAAATTAACGGCACAAACAATATGAAAGTAAATAATTCTAAAACGTAGGATAATATGGTCATCCCCTCTCCTCCCCCTCACCTATAACCGTTTCTTCCGTTTGTTTTTCAAAAGTTTCAAGGAAATCGTTAACAGAAGATATTAGAGGGTGAAATATTATTCCCATGGATTCTTCAGCATCAAAATTAGGTAAGACCTCTTCATTCTCACTTGTTTTAAAGGTTTTACCGCTGTTTTCTTGGCTTTTAGAAAATGTAATTGATTGATGTATTTCTTCTAAAATTTCCTCTTGCTCATTGTTCTCTTGAATAGTTTCCGTTTCAGCGATTTCTGTTTCTTCTTTTTCTTTAAGGACTTCTTTTACGTCGAAGTTCACTAAATATAGACTTTTCAATATTTTAGATAGTTCATTTAAAACAAAGAAGTGGGCGCTTTCGTTTCGAAGGGAAATGTCTATTGAAAGTATTTCATTTAACATGTTAATCTTGCTGTAGGTTTCCGCATCCACATTTATTCGGTTAGATAACGTGCTCAGTAAATGTTTGGCTGAAGAATTGAATTTTAACCAATTTTTATTTAGAAAAGCTTCAACAACTGTATTAAAACAGCTTATTATATCACTTGGAGTAAAGGGTTGAGCATGTAATTTGATGTCTTCACTTTGGTAGAAAAGTTTGGCTTTTATTTCGGTAAAAGTTTTTCTAATTTTTATGGCTGTAAAGAGGAAGAATGAAGCGGCGAAAGAGAAAATGATGGTAGTTAGCGTAGCTGGTTGTAGAAGATTTAAGTAGGAGAACATAAAGGCTAGGCTCCAAATTGCTGATAGAATTGTGAAAAATCTTACTATTGTTTTCTGAACGTTGCTGAAATCTATGTAGTTTGCTTCACGTTGCAGTGTTTCTATCTCTTTTAAGACTTTGGAAAACTCCTCGTAGTTTTGAACGAAAAATACATTTCCTTTAGCACTATGCAAATTTGAATTAAAAATTACAGCATTTATTTTAACTTGGACAGGGGAATTATTAATATATGGGATTTTGATTTTCCCTGCGAGGGGAAAACTTAAAAACTTAAAGTTCACATCGTTTAACAGGATTTCAGGTTTTTCACGTATAGTATTCAATATTTTTTGAATCCAATTTTTGATTTCAGTAGGGTTTAATGTAGTTTCGTTAATATGGTTCAGAACTATAAAATTAATTGTATTTTTTGTTGTATTTGGTTTCCAAGCAATTGCTCCATTGATCGATGGGTGAAAAGTTATTTTATATCCTTTATTGTGTAAAATATTTATGGTTTTCTCGTATTCTGAGATAATATTTGATTGTTGTCCTGTTTTGTTTCGATTGATTTCGATTGACGGAGTATGGACTACTGTTTTCATTTGTGCTGCCCTCTCTTTTTGTTTTGCTGGGAATTTTGCCTTATGTTAATGATTGGAGGCGAAAAGTTTATATATGGACTAGTTGCGTCCCTCAGAAAGGAATAAAAGTAGTTCATTTGTTTAGAACTGTTCGACTCAAAATTTTTATGGAAATATATTTATTGTTTTGTTATGTTTATGTTTTTTGTTTGCTTTTATGATCTTTTGTGATGTTGTCATATGCCAATATGGGGGACAAATTTTAGGTATAACACTGTTAATCTGATACTTTTTTAGTAAATAACACCTTTCATTTATATATAAACTCCAATATTTACGCCCTTCATGGTACATTTCGAGCAGTTGGTGCACTACATGTGGGGTAAGCTCAATGAAAGTTTTAAAGGGAGGAATGAGAATCTTAAGTTAGATACGACGGACTTAAAATTACTTGAGGCTATATATGGTCTTCAAAACTTGAAGACATCAGATATAGCTGAAAAAACTGGTTTATCTGAAATAACTGTTAAGAGAAGGTTAAGAAACCTGAGAAAACGCGGATTATTTGCAAAGAAATACGCTGTAAATTACTGGAAAGTAAAATTAATACCTCTAATGGTCGTTGGACGGAATCTTTGGGGGAAAGTAGATCAAGCAATTTTAGATTCTTTTTGTAAATCTGTTAGAACGGTTATGACTTCTGTTTCCTATCATATTTTGGATTTAATTGTGCCAGCCGATGATTTGGGCAATATTTTGGAGTACTTTTCTGGGTCGTTTAAAGATGTAGATATGTATTTTCTTAAGAGTTTTCATAAATCGGTTTCTTTTAGATTTTATGATGTGGTGAAAAATGCTTGGAGAATAGATTATCTTGCATTATCGCTCTATATTAGGGAAATTATAGTTAAAGAAGGATATATAGATATTTTAAAGCAAACTTCTCCCATAAAAACCATTATTGAGAAAGTTCCTTCAAGACCTATAAAACTAAGCGGCAAATATGCAAGAAGAATACGTAACTTTGAGACGTTTTTAAATAAAAAGAATTCATTTCTTGATTCGAATATGGGCATATCAAAATATACAGTTTATAAAATAAAGAGTGAGTTGAAGAGAGCAAATGCTCTAAAAACGTATATTGATGTATATCCGCCAAAACTCACTGAGAAATTATATTTAATCATTGAAAAGGGTGATATGCGTTTTTTGGAGGCCTTACTTTTAGGTTTAAGTGAACTTCCTGTGTTAAGCTTTTATAAAGCTGATAAGCTAGATGCTTCAGGTAGATTTGTTAAAGAAAATGTTATCATCGCTAGGTTAGAGCTTCCTGAGGGAGGGTTTGTTGGTTTCCTTGAAAGCTTTACAAAGATGTTAATTGACAAGGTTGATTTCAAACTTTGCTTAGAAACAAAGGTTTTGACGCCTCATGAAAAGGGTGGAGAGGAAATTGCGAGATAGGGAGACTTTAACAAGTTTAGTCGAACAGGTTTCAAAGTTTCTCGGGGTAACTTACTCTTTTAAAACATCTAAAGCTACTAGGCGGATAAGTTCTGAAAAGGGTCTTACAAAGCTTTTTCGCACATATTTTCTACCTAGAATTTTGCCTAAAGAAATTGAAGAGGAGTTGACATATTTTTTCCTTTACAAGTTTTATACGTGGAGAGGTGAGCATGAGAAAGTTGAAAAAGTTCTGGAAAACTGGAGTAAACTGATTAAAAAAATCTATCAAAGATGCGAAGATTATGATGTTAGTTTTGAAGTTCATGAAGGCATAGAAAAGTTGAGAATAAGATTTTCAAGTGGAACCGTTTATTATCCGATGCTTGAAATTCTTAAAATAGATTCTGTCCTTGAAGGCAAGTTACTTAAAATATTGTTGGAAACGCTTTACAGGTCTTCTAAGCTTCTTCGAGAAAAAATTAAAGTCGAAGATTTTTGCGGACTGCTTTGGGAAACGTTGAAAACCCCGTATAACTTGAGTGAAAATGAATTAAGAGTTTTAGATGTCCTAATCGGTAATCCAAGGACAAAGGTAGAAGAAATAAGTAGGTTAACCCGCCTAAGTTCTCCCTCTGTAGCTCTAATTTTGAAGAGACTTGAAAAGGGACAAGCGTATACTGCAAATAGTATTATAAAATTTGATAAACTCGGATTAAAACATGTTATAGTTCGAATACCTTCCCGTAAGGAACCAAAGTTTCCACATCAATTGAGTAGGTATCTTTTATCGCTTCAATATGTTTTAGGGGACAGAGAGGAGCACTTGGCGAGTTTCGTCCTTCCAGCTAAACATATTCGAAGCGCTAAAAAGCTATTGATCAATAGCTTCGGTAAAAGAATTAAGATTTATGAAGTTGAGGACCTACAGTTCTCTGTATGTTTAGATTACTACGATTGTAAGTCGCATAAATGGAAAATAAACTATGAGAAACTTGTAGAAAAAGTTGAAAAACAAATCTCTAGAAAGAGAAGTAAAGAGTTAGAAAAGGAGCAAAAGAAAGAAACTGTAGTTAACGAGAATAAGTTTACGTTTGATAGGAAAGACTTGAAGATTTTGAGAATTCTTATTAGAAACTGGAGATTATCACTTAGAGAGCTTTCAAAAATCGTTAAGCTATCCAAAAGTGCGGTTCATAAAAGAGTATCGAAGCTTGAGAACCAAAAGGTTTTTGAACCAATAATTAATGTTCACAGAATCGGTTTAACAGAAGATATAGCATTAATAGTCAAGTCTGGAAACGTAGCCTTTTTAGATTCGCTTACTCACGTTTTAAAGAAACTCCCGAGAATTACAATTTACAAGTTGAGAGAAAAGAAAGAAGAAAGATCTAAGCATTCTGAAAACAAACAGCAACACTTATTTTGGCTGACACTACCAAGCGGCGACACAATAAAATTTCTTAAGAACTTTCCTCCAATAATAGAAAAGTATGGGGACTCCGAAGTTTTTTATAGATGGCATTTTTACAGTTGGATTTCATTTCCAGATCCCGAACTTTACCTAGAAAAACAAAAAGCATGGAAGTGGTATTAAAGGTCAGACGAAAAAGTGAAGTTAAAGGTTACTAATTATTTACTTGCTTGATGTGGTGTATTCTGCTTGAAGTTCTTCAATTATTTTTGGTAACTGTTTTAACTCGACGATTATTTTGTCTGGTTTTACCCTATAAGGTTTTTTTTCTTCTAGTTGTATGAGTATTGTTTTCATGCCGACATTTTTTGCTCCAAGGACGTCTCTAATAGGATCATCACCGATAAAGACTGCTTCAAAAGGTTTAACACCTATTTTTTCTAATGCGGCTAAGAAGATTTTTGGGTGAGGTTTTCTATAACCTACATCAGCTGATGTAACGATAACGTCAAAAAAGTCTAGCATATTATGTTTGTCGAGAAATTTTTGGAGAGGTGGGCTGTACATCAATAATGAAACTATTCCTAGTATGTATTTTTCTTTTAATTTTTTCAGTACAGGTATTGTGTTTTCATCTGGTTTTAAAGCTTTAAAATATTCTGAGAAAAATGCATCTGCAGCTTCAACGATTATTTTGTCTTCTGGAAGTAAATCGTGTCCAAGGAGTTTTAGTGTCATTGAAAACCTATCGCAAAGATTAACTTCTTTTAATTTTTCATCTAAAAGTATTTTTAACGTTTCGCTTCTCAATTTAAAGTAGGCTGTCTTGAATTCTTGATACGTGATTTTCACTCCATTTTTGATTAGACTTCTGTGGGCAGATTTAAAAGCTGTTTCTTCTGCTTTTTTAGGATGTTTAAGGTGCGCTAATGTGCCTATAAAATCAAATAATGCTGCCTTTACCATGAAAACATTATTTAACCTCACGAGATATATGTTTTATGATTTAGTACCATGCAAGGAAATAGAGAGAATAAACGAAATAACTAGTGTTTATTTTGGATATCATTTGCATGTCAGTTAAATACGTAAGGAAAACGATTTTATATTGTTATTTACTTTTTTTATCGGTTCCGTGTTTAAACGATAGAAATTTATAGCCTAACATTTCATATTTATATTACCGTCTGGTAAGTTGGGAGTTTCATTAAAAAGAAGGTTGCTTTTGATGCTAAAATAGTGAATTATGTTAGAAATTTCATTTTGAAGAATAATGTTGCCATTGAGATGGGAGGCGATAATTAAAGTTGAAAATTCTTCTTGTAGCTCCTCCGGCAAGGTCTGCTATTAAAGAGGTTCTTGGAGTTACTTCTCCACCCCTAGGTTTAGCATATATAGCCTCAGTTTTAGAAAGTAACGGCGAAGACGTGAAAATCATAGATTCATTAGCAGAAAACTGCACTCTTTATGATATAAAGAGAGAGATTGATAGCTGGGGGGCGGACATAGTAGGTGTGACATCGACTACTCCAACTTTTTATGATGCTTTAAAAGTGGCTAAAATCGCTAAGGAAAGTGGTGCGGTGACAGTGCTTGGAGGTCCTCACGTAACTTTTACTGCTAAGGAAACATTGTCAAACTATTCTTTCGTTGACTACGTTGTACGGGGGGAAGGCGAATTTACGATGCTAGAACTCGTAAAAAGTATAAAGAAGGGGGAAGAGCCAAAATCTGTGTTAGGCTTGAGCTACAGGGCTAAAAGCGGCGTGATAAAGGAAAATCGTCCAAGACCTCCGCTAATGAACCTAGATGCACTTCCCATGCCAGCTTACCATCTTCTTCCAATGTCCAAGTATACTTTCCAAGGTTACAGATTTGCAACTATGGTTACAAGTCGTGGATGCCCCTTTAAATGCGTATTTTGCTCCTCTTCTAGAATATGTGGAAAAAGGTGGAGAGGGTACAGCGCTGAAAGGGTAGTGAATGAAATAGAGTTTTTAATGGATCGGTATAAGATTAAGTTCATTGAATTTCTCGACGATACTTTTACTTTTGATAAAAATAGGGTTAAAGAAATATGTAATGAAATGGTTAACAGAGGAATTGATGTAATGTGGACGTGCAGCAGTAGGGTGAATTTGTTTGACCGCGAATTAGCTTTTAGAATTAAGGATGCAGGTTGTCAAGTTGTATATTTCGGTGTTGAAAGCGGGTCTCAGCGAATATTAAATCTTATGAAAAAGGGGATAACATTAGAACAGTCTGTTAAAGCCATCAGACTAGCTAAGGAAGTTGGAATTAATACAGTTGCCTCTTTCATTTTAGGTATGCCTGACGAAAGTGTAGAGGAGGCTAATGCAACCATCGAATTTGCGACCCGTCTTAATCCAGACTACGCTCAATTTACAATTTGCACACCATATCCAGGAACCGAACTATATGATTATGCAGTTAAAAATGATTTACTTTTAACTCGTGACTGGTCTAAGTATGACGCATTAACGCCAGTTATGAAAACAAAGATAAGTATCCGAAAATTACGTGAATTGCTGTCAAAAGCTTACTTTAAGTTTTACACAAGGTTATCATACCTTTTTGACAAAATTAGAAAAAGAGAGTTCGTAATATTTAGAAAAGGGCTTAGAGCTGTATGGAACTACATTAAAGCAGTCATTGGTGTATAACGACTCTCTCGACTACATCAATAATTTCACTACTACTTAACATACCTTGAATACTTTGTAGTGCTTCAACTATCATTGTAAAATTTGTACGTTAAAATTATATTACTTTATTTTTTATCAAAACGCTTAAGACCTTTAAATTGAAGAACCTTTAGTAAGTTAAGTAAGAAGGTTATAATCATGTACGTAATTCCTCCTTTCAAAACAACAGAAAAAGAAGTAAAACATATGTTTCAAAAAGTATTACAGAATTTAGGAAAAGAAGGATTTAAACTAGTTAGTGTCTCGCTTTTATGGATGCCATATTATACTATTGAGTGTTCCTATCAAGACGAGTACGGCTTTACTGAGCAGAGTGAAACTGCAATGAATGCTATGCTTCACAGCGATGCTATGGAGAGTAAAGATATCATTTTCCTTTTTAGGCCAAACTTCCTACAGTACAAACCTAAGAAAAGAGAAGAAATCTATCTTAACAACGTTCTGGGAAAATATAGAGAAGTAAAAGGACCAACCGCAAAAGTAGATCTTCAAGGAATCAGTCGTAAAGTGAGCGAATTTATAGAAGATGTTAAAGATAGGCTTACAGATTTAAGGTCTAAAGTTAAATTTGAATACGAGCCAAGTATCGTTAGGCTTTTTACCGGTTCAAAACGTGCTTTCGAGAGATTATCCTCAAAATTTATGCGAGAAGGCCTTAGAGATATGGAAAAAGAAGTTGCCTATCTTAGTTCAATGGAAATTTTAACAAAAATGTTTTTAAATTTAAGAAGCTTGCCTAAAAACCTTGAAATGCGCAAAAAACAAGAATTTTACTCTCCATATATAACAATGTACTTAGAGAGAGAAGAAAAAGAACCATATGAAAAATTTTACTTCATAAGTTTGGTGAAGGTAGGAAAATTGCTAAAAAAGTTTAGAGAAGACACTCTGCTAACACGTATAACCGAAAAATATGATGAATTGAATCAATTAATGAAAAGCCTCGTAATCTACTGAGATAAAATCGATAAATCTAAAACGAGAACCTACTGTTTTCCATTTTATAGCCCTCATTAAACCTGAAACATACTTTCCTCACTTTAAGAAGTATTTACATGAGATCAGTTTCATGTAGCTTCATTTAGCAGTTTTAATTTAGGCCTTTGGAAAGTTATACCGTTTTTCAAAACATTGACTTTCTCTTGAAAGTTAAAGAATATTGCGATCCAAAATTTCCAAATGTGGAAAATTTTGCTGCCATTGTCAAGATTAATTTAATAAAACAGTTCCATCAAATATTTTATCGGTGCTAAAATTGGTAGAAGAAATTAAACCTTCTGTTTTGTCAAAAAATGAAATTGAAAACATGTTAACAAAAATATCACCAGAAGAAGTGGAAAAAGCTAAGAAAATTAGTCTCACACCGTTGAAGGAAACCATATTTTTTAAAGGTGAGCCAGGTGGAGCCATCATTATGGATATTGATGGAAACAAATACATCGATTGTACTGCTCAAGCCTGGACTCTTAACATCGGGTACTGTCAACCAGACGTATTATATACTGTACTGACTCAAATGAAACGGCTTACACATGTAAGATACGGGTATCCCACAATTCCAAGACTGAAACTTTTGTTGAAGCTTTCAGAAATAGCTCCAGGGAATTTGAAGAAGGTGTCCTTTAACAATGAAGGGGGAGGCATGGCAATAGAGGCTGCAATGAAACTAGCAATGGTAAACTCTAAGAAAATAGGTGGACACATTTTTATAACGTTTTGGAGAGGCTACCATGGCGCAACCCTTGCTACAATACCGGCAAGCATGATTTTAAGGGTTGTTGTAAGGTTTCCTGGATTTGGGCTCGATAGATTTGTTAAACTGCCCTACCCATACTGTTATAGGTGTCCTTTTGGAGAGAAAGAGTACCCAGACTGTGGAATTATTTGCGCATCTTTTGTTGAAAGAGCGTTAACCGAGGCAGTAAGCGCCCCAGTAATAGGTATGATAATAGAGCCGATGCAAGGGCCTGGAGGACAGATTCCAGCGCCTCCCGAGTTTCTTAAGGAGCTTAGAAGAATATGCAATGAATACAACATTTTCTTGATATTCGATGAAGCACAAGTTGCATTTGGAAGATGTGGAAGAATGTTTGCAGCAGAATACTACAATGTTATTCCAGATATGATAGCTTTAACGAAAGCTTTAGGTGGAGGGTTTCCCATAGGAGCAACTCTTGCAAGGGAAGATCTAAAAGAGTTCACAGAGGGCGAGGAACACACAACTTTTGGAAGTAACCCTATAATGTTTGCAGCGGCTCTTGCAAGCATCGAGGTAATTCAGAGATTAAATCTTCCAAAACGCGCCGAGGAAATGGGTAACTACATTATGGGAAGACTACGGGAAATGCAGGAAACTTACGAGGTGATCGGGGATGTTAGAGGCGCAGGACTATTTATAGGGGTAGAACTAGTAAAAGACAGGAAAACAAAGGAACCGTTAAACTTCTTGAAGGTAGATATGTTTCTAAAGGAGGCTTTTAAGAGAGGAGTTATTTTCGATGTTAGTATGCCAATAATATCGGAAAAAGGACAAATAATTAGAAACGTGATTAAAATTAAGCCTCCACTTACCATAACACGTGAACAAGTAGACAGAGCACTTGAAGTTTTCGAAGAATGCCTGAAAAAGGTTTCCAAATAGCGTAGGAGGGTGAAAGCAACGGTAACATTACCTTCAAACTTTTTTAAGCCATATGTAAAGGAAACTAAGAGATACATGGAAGACGAAGTTAAAAAGTATGGTGCTCACATCCTAAATATGATATGGCAAAGTAAAGACTTTATCCGCCTCATGGGAAATGAAAACCAATACGGTCCTTCACCTAAAGTTGTAGAAGCTATAAAAAACGCTGCTCAATGGGTTAACAGATATCCCAGCCCTATATATGTTGATCTTATTGAGAAGATAGCTGAATATGTGTCTGTAAAACCTGAAAACATACTTTTAGGCGCAGGTTCACTTGAAATAATGGATGCAATTTTTAGAGCTTTTTTAGATCCTGAAGACAACGTTATATTATCAGCACCAACGTATAAGCCGTATGTTTTGAGAATAAAGATATGCGGCGGAGTTCCAAGACTAATCCCGATGAGAAAAAATGAAAACGGGTTTTCAAGGGACATGGGAAAAATTTTGCAAGCATTGGACTCTCAAACAAAAGCTATAGTTTTTTTGAATCCTAACAACCCGACTGGAATACCTTTAACCGAAGAGGAACTTGAAAAAGTTTTAGATAAACCAGTACTTATAGTGATAGATGAAGCTTACTACGAGTTCTGCGGGAAAACATTTGTGCCATTTGTAGAGGAAAACGAGAACATCATAGTTATTAGAACTTTATCGAAGGCTTTTGCTTTAGCTGGATTAAGACTTGGATATGCTATTGCGAACCCCAGCCTTGTAGATTATGTTAGTCGTGTACAGTTACCCTTTAGAGTCACGGAACTCACTGCACATGCAGCACTAGCTGCTTTAAACGATATGGAGTACGCAAAGAAAACCATAAAGAAAATAACGGAGGAAAGAGAAAGACTTTTCAGCGAACTATCGAAAATTGAGGGGTTAAAGCCGTATCCATCGGCGGCAAACTTTATTCTTGTTAAAATTACCCATGAAAAATATTCTGCAGAAAAAATCTCCTCCCTACTTTTGGGTAAACGTATAATAGTTAGAGGATTCACCGGAGCACTTGGACTCGAAGACGGCGACTATATACGTATAAGTGTCGGAACTCGTGAACAAAATGATAAACTTATTTCTGCTCTAAAATCTATTTTAGGTGGTGGATAATTTGTCTGAAGAATACATCTTAGTATTTGATATTGGAACTGGAAGCACAAAAGCCACTCTTATCACCGTTGATGGAAAAATAGTTGCATCCACCACGGCGGAATATGGTTTAAGTCACCCACACCCAGGGTGGGCTGAACAAGACCCTGAAGATTGGTGGAAAGCAGTTGTCACGACTACAAGAAACATCCTTAAGCAAAGTAAAATTCCCCCGGAAAACATTGTAGGAATATCCTTTGATGCTCAAATGATCAATGTGATCCCGGTGGATAAGGAAGGAAAACCTCTTAGACCATCTATAATATGGATGGATACTAGAGCAGGGGAAGAATCAAAAGAACTTGAAGAAGAAGTATCTATAATTTTAATGGTTTCTGCAGGTCTTCTACCCATGATATCGGCAAAAGATGTACCTCCACGTATCCTTTGGTTAAAGAAACACGAACCTCAGGTTTTTGAGAAAACCTATAAGTTTCTTGACTGCAAGGATTATCTAATCTATAAGCTTACTGGGAAATATGTTACCGACTGGACTTGCGCTTTCCTTACTGGCATGTTACATGTACGTGACAAAGAGTGGTGTGAAGAGTTTCTCGAATATCTTGGTATAACTGTTGATCAATTACCAGAGCCTCTAAAAACAATAGATGTTGTAGGTACGCTGACTGATGACGCCGCTAAACTTCTAAATCTTCCTAAGGAAATTCCAGTGGTTTGCGGGGCGGGAGATTTACCCGCTACTGCATTAGGTTCCGGTGCAATAGGAAACGGGGAAGCCCATGTTTATATAGGGACTTCTTCGTGGATAGGAGTTCACTTGAAACCAGAAATGTATACCTTGGATCCTGACACTGGTATGGGGACAATTTTTTCAGGAAACCCCGAGAAACTTCTCCTTACAGGGGAAATGGAAAACTCCGGGAACTGTTACAGATGGTTTAGGGACGAACTTGGATATAAAGAGGTAGAAGAAGCTAAAAAAGCGGGTAAAGACCCATACTATGTTCTTGACCATGAAGCTTCAAAAATACCTCCTGGATCGGATAAACTAATATTTTTACCGTGGATGCTTGGAGAAAGAGCACCACTACAAGACTACACTGTTCGTGGAGGTTTCATAAACTTATCTCTCAGGCATACACGTGCACATATGGTTAGAGCTGTTCTCGAAGGCGTCGCGTACCATTTAAGATGGATTGTAGACTGCGTAGAAAAGCTTGGATTTAAAATTGAATGGTTAAATGCATGCGGCGGCGGCGCGCAAAGCCCTGTTTGGATGCAAATTCTTGCCGATATTATTGGGAAAGAAATACGTCGAGTACATGCGCCACTTGATGCCCCCTCACTTGGAACCGCAATGATTGTCGGAGTTGGATTAAAACTTTATAAGGATTTTGAAACAGCCGCTAAAAAACTAATTAAAGTGAAAGAAGTGTTTGTTCCAAATGAAGACAATAGAGAGGTGTATGAGAAGCTTTACGGTTGTTTTAAGAAAATTTACGTTAGACTTGAAGATGTATTTTATGAATTAAATGAAAAGGAGGGTGAAATATGAGTAAAGATGTGAAAGTTGAGAAAAAGGACGAATATGAATATTTAGATACCCCAGAAGCATTACCAGAGGGAATAGATCCAGAAGAATTCATCATAGCAACCTACTACGTGTCACTGCCCTTCGGTATCGACATAATAAAGATTTCTCAGATGGCAGCAATAGAGCAAAGCACTGGCACTTGGGTTCCAGTCCCTGGAGAAACCCCCGAGGTACGAAGGAGACACGTTGCAAGAGTAATTGCTATTTATGAGATCCCACAATATGAGTGGCATGTCCCCAGCGATGTAAAGTGGAGACAGTACATTATTCAGGTAGCGTTTCCAATTATCAATCTGTGTGGATTTCAAATCCCGATGCTGCTTTCTACTGTTGCAGGAAATATTCTTAGCGGAGGAAAAATTAAACTCTTAGACCTATGGTTCCCAAAAAGCTATCTTAAAGGATTCAGGGGACCAAAGTTCGGGATAGAAGGTGTAAGAAAACATCTTGGAGTCAAAGAAAGACCCTTACTTAACAATATGATAAAGCCATGTACAGGTTATCCACCGGAAGTAGGAGCACGCCTTTTCTACGAAGCTGCGCTCGGAGGAGTAGACATAGTTAAAGACGATGAGCTTTTAGCAAACGCAGATTTTAACAAGGTTGAGGATCGTGTAGTGAAATATATGGAACTAGCAGATAAAGCGTATGAGGAAACCGGAGAAAAAACAATGTATACACCTAACGTTACGGATACGCCGCAAAAAACATTGGAACTTGCGGAAAAAGTTATTGAACTCGGCGGCAATGGTCTTATGATAAATTATCTAACCGCTGGATTTGAAGTTATGAGATCATTGGCTGAAGACCCCAGCATAAAGGTACCAATCCTTGCACATATGGACTTTTCTGGAGCTCTCTACGAGGATCCATATTCTGGCTTATCGTCAACACTTGTATTGGCAAAGCTTCCAAGGCTTACTGGAGCGGACATCCTAGTCTATCCAGCACCTTATGGTAAGGCACCATTCTTAAAAGAAAGGTACATTATGATTGGAAAAATGCTTAGATATCCGTTCCAGCACATAAAACCAACATTTCCAATGCCTAGTGGAGGAATAATACCGAATATCGTTCCAAAGATAGTTGAAGATTTTGGGAATGATGTAGTAATTGCAGCTGGTGGTGCAATTCACGCACATCCGATGGGACCTGTTGCAGGTGGAAAAGCGTTTAGACAAGCTATTGAGGCAGCAATGAAAGGTATACCATTGAAAGAATATGCTAAGGAACATGAAGAGCTAAGAGTAGCATTAGAAGCCTGGAGGTCTTCAAAGCTTCTGCCAATTTAAACTTTCATTTTTATTTTTGTTCCAGAAATAAAGAAATAACTTCCTTGCCCATTCAACGAATTCTGGGCTTTCGCTGTAAAAAGTTGTTCCATAATCCATTTTTCCATCTAGGAATGGCAGGTTGAATTCAGCGGACCTGTTATCCACTAAAAGAACAAAAGGCACGCTGTTTAAATACTTGACTTTTACATTTTGAGAAACAGTTTGAGGTAAAGTTGATAATATTTGTTCAATTTTTTCCTTTAAGTTCTTTGGGAACATTAACCGGATCTCTAATCCATGCTCTGCGCATTTTTTAAATGGCTCAATAAACGCAGATAAAATTCGAGGACTTATAACCCATGAAAACTTTTCTGCCTTTTCTAGCCTTTGCATTGTGAGATTAAATCCTTCAATGGTTCCTTTTACTATGGAGACATCTTTCATCTTTGAAAATTCGATTAGGAAGTGTAAGGGAATCACAGAGATATCATGTTCAAGTAATAAATCTCGATAACTCAGAGAAAAATTAAGAAGCGTAATTATAGGATTTAAAATGTAGCCAATTGATGTAGGCAAATAGGTGTTATCTGGGTGCTTTAAAATTATCCCAAAGGATAGAAGCTTTTTTAAGTGACGAGAAACTTCTGAAAACGACAAGTTTGTATGTTTTACTATTTGTGAAGGCCGCTTTATCCCTTTGTAAATTGCTGAAAAAACCTTGAGCCTATTAGGGTTACTTAAAATAAGCATTAACTCACAAACATTAGAAATAACTTCGTTCATAAATTTCACCGACACTTAATAAGTTACCCCTCGGCAAAATGCAAACTAGTATTTTAGTTTTGCTCACCATGCTTATTAACTTTACCAAGAAGCCAATATTAACCAACACTCTGCTAGTAAAGCAAATTGCTGTTAGCCGTTCCTTCCGATGTAAGCTATTTTAAAACGGTCTGAGAGTATGTTATAGGAAACTAGAAAAGTATTAATAAATCCGCATACAATATTTACTTCTGTATAAGTTTTATGTGAGGGAAGGAGATGTTATCTCCAAA
Source organism: Candidatus Baldrarchaeota archaeon (assembly GCA_030587435.1). The sequence goes on from JAUQZC010000011.1 coordinate 32,705, forward strand.
GGAGAGGGAAAAACAGGCAAAACAAGCAAGAGCATTAATAATTTTCTCAGGCATTCTCCTAGTTCTTGGAGGAATAGTAGACATCATTACTTTTGTGAATTGGACTAGAATAGGATTAGCATACGTTGTTTTGATTTTTAGTGTTGCGGCACTGCTTGGTGGCTTAGCTGTAATTGCTGGAGGATACGGGTTACCAGAAGGAAAGCTTCTTGACGGGATTTCATTTGGCTACTCTCTCAGCCTTCTCGGATTCATTGGCACAGCATTTTCCGTTGCTTTATTTCATGCTGTTAACATCGGTTTATTTCATCTCGCTAGGATCTATATACCCTTCTATGCCTCACTGTTCTTAGAGTTTCTAGGACTACTATTTGGCCTCTACATATTCCTATCAGTGTCAGCTAATCTACTTAAGACGTTCCTATTTCCAACATTGCCAAAATAATTAAAACACTTCTCTCCATTTTTTAATTTAATATCTCCGAAAAGAGTATTCTATGGTTTTATATCGCTGACGCAGCTAGCCATTGGGTAATTGCATCTTTAAAAGGTTGAGGCAACATGTTTTAATTAAATTAGATTACACATTTCGTCCTTTCACGTAGAAACGGTTTTCCCAGAGGCATAGGGAAGACTTATAAGGTTTATATTTATATGTTATTTGCTACCTGGAACCGAATAGCCTACTGGGTTGGATGATCTCGAAACGGCAACGGAGTAGAGGTTTTGAATTCTCGGTAACTGTTTGGAACTGGGTAGCGCTACCGGGTTACGATGGTCCCGAAACGGCGACGGAGTAGGGACTTAAGTTCCCGGTAGTTTTAATTTTAACTTAACTAGTTTAGAAATCCTACATGTAGGTAAGTGTATTAAGGCTGTTTTTGTCCAAGTAAGTTGTCTAATGGTTCCTTTAAACGCCAATCCTCAAAACCGTATGCTAAGCGGAAATTTCGCGTAACTTCCATTAAATTTTCTCCTAACACTTTTATTTTGTTTAGGTCGCAGGTTCCAAGACCTTTTTTGCTCATTAATTGCAGGAATTTTGCTTTTCTAGGGTCTACACCCATAACAATGCAACTTATAGTGTCTGTTGCAACGATATCTAAGCCAGCGATAATCAAATCCATTTTCACCGGGTCTCCTGAAATTTCATTGCCTTCTGAACCTATACTACCGTCCACAATGTTTATACACGGTCTAACGATGCTTGCTAAATCTGCAAGTTTTTTGTGTATGTTTATGTGCATTATTCCTTTTGGCCAAATGCATCCCATTAAGTTCTTTGCACATAAAGTTACTCCTGCAATATGGTGAATTTTAAGTTTAGGAACATTTATAATGCAATCTGCTTCCAAAACTGTCTTAGCAATATTTACCTCTCTCAAATCATATGGATCAGAAATTCTAGCTTTAACAAACTTATCTTTGTTTAAATTAACAAGTTTAACGCCGTATTCCTTAGCTGTTTTGGTTAAACCCGTAATTTTAAAGGCTCTATCGGCAGTATCTGTTGAAAGCCCACCTTCAGCAATAATGATGTCATCTACGCCCAGATTTTTCAACCATATAATTAGTGCTTCAATGATCCTTGGATCTGTGACGTGAACATAGTCAGGTCCTTCTGCAATAATATAATTCGGTTTAATAAGAATTTTTTCACTTCTACTTATGGCTTTCTCAGCGTCTATCAGTTTTAATGCTTTTTCAACGTCATTAAATAAATTTAAACACTTGACAACTGAAACTTTCGCGAAATTATTCATTTTAACTCACTATTTACTAAAAGAAGCGCTGTACAATTTATTTGTTATGAAATTATCTGACTTATCGATAGTGAAGTCAAACTTAGATATTGAACTGTGGTAAGCTAAAAGTATCAAAACATAATGTTTAAGGGAATTATAAAAGAATTTGTTATAAGACTAGAAATTTAGACTATTGGTGTTAGTTTTACTTCGTATTTTCCTTCTTCAACATGTATATTTGGATGCAGGTTTGGTGTGTATGGTATAACTCCGTAAGTTAAAACTGTTCCCTCATGAGCATCGATGACAAAATGCATGTCTGCAAGGTGATTTAAGACGTCAATTATTCTCCTTTGACCGTACTTTACTAAGCACATTAAAACATCGCCAGCTTGTTTCGCGTCGATAACCAAGGTGCCAATTATCGATGAAAGTTCTTCTTCACCATATATTTGCTGCATTGTATCCAACCCTAAAACTATTAGGGCCGGCTTTCCTTCATTTCTGATTTCAGAAACTGTTAACTTAATTTTTTCGTAGTCATCAACGATGCTTTCGCCCATTAAATTCAAGATACATGGATCACATGTTCCTCCTTCGTCGTAGACAACTTTCTTTGTGAATCTGATAATCTTAACTAGTTTGTTGAATTTCTCCATCGATATCGATGGGACAAGTTTAGTTAACATGCTTTTGAAGGCTTCTGCAGGTATACCTGCGGGAGGAACAATGAACACAGATTTTTCGTTTAGGATATGATTTATGATCGTGGGTAGGTAGAGGTAATCGTATCTGTCACCTACTTCTTTACGTATTTCAACTAGGTTTAATGTTCCGTTCCAATAGCCTCCATCTAATATCTTGTCGAGATATTTTATTCCGGTAGATATGAAGTTCTCACCGCTTTTAATGTAATTAAATGCCCTTGACTCTAAGTTGACAACGTAATCGTAAAAGGAACGAACTTGGAAGTGTAATGTTCTGAATTCTCCGTTTATCAGAGTGAATATTGGAGTTGGGTTTTCTATTTCAATTCCTCTGATTTTGACAAGTTGTAGATATCTTATGAGCCTTTCTCTTTTTGATTTCCCTAGTACAACTATTCCATCTACCATGTAGTCAACGGGCGTTATATCAACTTTCTCCGATACAAAGACTAGGTTTCCTTTGATATCTCTAGATACCTCAAACAGCGCTTCTTCAAGAGAAAGGCTTTCATGCTTGATGTTAAGATTTGATTTTAGGGCTTCAAGACTGTCAATAACTATTAATGCGGGTTTCTCGGCGCTTTTTGCGAGTGCGTAAAGTTGCTGTAGAAATGCTGGTTTATCAGAGAACTTAAATACAGTTGCAAGATCTTCCGGTGGAGAAACAGCAGTACTAGCGACAGCATCAAGAATATTTTTTGAGGATAAAAAGTCTCTGATGAATGGGTAATCTGTATAAAGTTCTTCCGGGGTAACTCTTGTAGTTATGTAAAATGGTGTACATTCATCTTTCAATGATTTACATAAAGTTAAAACGAAAAGGGTTTTTCCAGTTCCAGGTTCACCTTTAACTAAAAGCCTAAAACCTCTTGTTTTTCTAAAAGAAGCTAATATTTCCTTAGGAATATGACCATGAATAGACATAAATATTCCCCTCCGAAAATGCGATCATTAAGAGTGGCATTTTTAGTAGTTTGAGAACTGTTTCGATTTTTAAATCTTTTGCTTCTTTATTTGTCGTTTCAAGCTACAGGAAAGGTTCCTTTGAATTTTCTAACATAAATTTCTAAGAACTTCAAAAAACAATTAATAGTTTTGGAGATTAATAGTAAAAACTTCAAAATAATGCTTTTGCATTTTCCCAATATTTGCTGATGACTAAAATTTTCTGGGTTTATATGCTGTAGATAAATTTGTAATTAAAGTGTTTTTAGATCTTCACGATTTTTCTTTTTCATCCATCTGTTGTAGTTCTTATTGTTATCAAAATGTAATTATGCCAAGCATTTTCTAAAGCATACACGAAACATAGGTTGTGTGGAATTATTTTGAGAACAAGAGAGCCGAGAATTTAACAAAAGGTTTATACAGTGGTTAGTAATATTTTTCGAGAAGAAAGTATTACGAGGTGACGAGGGTGCATATTAAAACTACTGGGTAAAATATTAGTTAAAAGAATGAAAGATTAACGGTAGACACGTAGTTTTTCGGTTGTTGCTGCTATTTTTGTTGATTTGAAATATCTTTATAAATATGTTTATCATAAATATATTTATGATAAACGTATTTATGGTGAATATCTTATGATATTTGATAGAGAATTGGAGTTAAAAGTTTTACAGGATGCTGTAACGTCGGGTAGAGCTGAACTTATTGTGGTTTATGGTCGGCGTAGAATTGGGAAAACCACAGTTATTCGCGAGTTTTTATCTAAGGTAAATGGTATTTATCTTTTTACACCGAGAGGGAGTATTGAAGATATTCTTAGTGTGTTTTCTGAAGATGTGAGGGAACAAACGGGTGAATTTGTTGCATTTTCAGATTGGCAGAGTTTTTTGCAGTATATCAAAATGAAATCGAAAACTAAGTTTATAGTTGCGATAGATGAGTTTCAACGAATAAGTGAAGCATATCCGCCTGCTATGACTCTTCTTCAACACTACTGGGACTCATATTTATCAAATTCAAAGATAATTCTCATATTGATTGGCTCTGTTGTAGGGATGATTGAAAAAATCGCTTTACTTGGCGATTCCCCTTTATTTGGAAGGAAAACAAGAGAACTAAAAATAGATGTAATTCCCTATCTTATAACTAGAAGATTTTGGAGGAAGTATTCTGAAGAGGAAAAAATTGAGGCTTATGGTTTTTTTGGAGGAACACCAGGCTACTTTACGCTGGTTGACGATAGCATGACACCCTTAGAAAATGTTGAAAACCTAATTCTTACTCCTGGTGCTAGACTGTCAAATGAACCTGAATATTTATTAACCGAAGAAACAAGAACACCTTCGACATACATGTCCATACTTTTTCAAATATCTCAAGGCAAAAGAGGACTACCTTTATCGAAAATAAAAACCCGAAGAGGAACACCAACCGTATACCTTAGAACATTAAATAAGATGGGTATAATTGACAGACTAGAATCACTCGCTCAAGGAAATAGAATATACATAATGGCAGATGAATTCTTCAGATTTTGGTTTAAGTTTATCTATCCACGTCAGTCTCTACTGGAAGCAAAAAAGGGACATCTCATCAAATCTAAAATTGAAGATGAGAAAAGTGATTATTTATCTTTCACTTTTGAAAAAATCCTAAGAGAATTGGTAATTTTCTCGTCCGGCAGAGAACTAAAAGGTGTAAAAATACCGATAGTAGAAAAAGTCGGCTCATATTGGTGGCGTGAAATAGAAGTAGATGTATGCGCCACAGCTAAAGATACCGTAGTAGTAGGCGAAGCCAAGTGGAAGTCGAAAACAATAGGAAAAAGCGACGTTGAAATATTAATTAAAAAAATGCATCACGTAAAAGAAAAATTAAAAAAGAACCATGCCATAGGCATTATCGTTACAAAAGGGGGGATAACAAAGGAAGCAAGAAACATGGAAGGAAATAACATCATACTTTTTGACTTAAACGAGCTAAGAAGTACACTAGACAACATTTACAGCAACAATTACAAAGCCTAGAGTAGTTTTTGGTTTCTATCTTAATGAAGTTATTTTGTTCCCCTAGCTTTGGCTACTCTGTTTGCTATTAGTGCCGCAACTGCTCCTGCTGCTACCCCACCATCAATATTGACAACCGCTAATCCAAGGGAACATGCTTGAAGCATAGCTGTCAATGCGCTAATTCCCTTCTCTCCTAGACCATAACCAATTGATGTTGGAACGCCTATTACTGGGATGTCAACCATGCCTGCAACCACGGATGGTAGTGCTCCTTCTCTTCCAGCTACAACTATTAGTACGTCAATATCTTTTTCGATCATTTTCTTTAAGGATGGAAACAGTCTATGAATTCCAGCCACGCCGACGTCGTAAGCGGTGAATACTTCGCATCCCATTTCTTCAGCTATTATTTTAGCTTCTTCAGCGACAGGAATGTCTGAGGTTCCAGCTGTGATTATACCGACTTTTCCTCCAGTTTTTTCGATCGCAAAATCTCCTTTCTTAATCACAATCATTCTCGCTTTTTTATTTATTTGTACACTTGCGCTACTTGGGATTATTTTCTTAATAGCTTCTACATGTTTGTTTTCTATTCGGCTAATGATAGTTCGTCCACTTTTTTCTAAAGTTTTCATAACTATTTTTACAAGGTCCTGAGGATCTTTTCCTTCGGCTAATATTATCTCTGGAACCCCTGTTCTCATGTGTCTTTTTACATCTAGTTTGGCTATTGTCTCAATTTCTTCGATAGCGGTGATTTTTAAGAGTTTTTCTGCTTCTTCTATTGAGATTTCTCCTTTTACGAGTCGCCTTAATACTTCTCTTATCAATCTAACCATCACCTGTCTTTCTTGAACACTAATTTACTTGGTTAATTCGATGGGTAATTGCAACTCTGAACGCTATTACTAAGACTGGTGCTATGTATTTTAGGTAACCCATAGTCTTTTAACATGTGTTTATCATAGTCTTCATCTTCACTGACCATTGTAGTTATTCCTGTTTTGTCCATTACGGCAAGGTGTATTGCTTCAGAAGGTTTGAGGTTATACTTTTGAAATATTCTTTCATAAGTTCGTAGCCTCTCTCCTCTATAGGTACTATACTTGTGAAGGGTTAAAATATCCTCTTCTATGAAGCTTGTCTATTAGTTTATACCTTTCCTACCTTCCCTTCAGGAAGGTGAAGAATAAACAGAAATTTTCTTTAGAGGATTGTCCCAATGGGTAAAGTCTGGGACGACTGAAACACTTTTACATTCTTACTAGGTTGAGGAACCGTCCACAGTTTTACGCTCCTATTCCCTGAAAGAGAAGGTTTTGCAATGGTCTGAGCATGCTGGTCCGGTTTTTCTAAATGTCATTCATACTCAGGATGCGCGTTTCGGTTCTGTCAGTTCTCTGGAGGATCAAGTATTTTTCATATTCAAAAACATCCTTCTTTAGAAGAAGACAACTCTTCCATCGGCTATTTCCAACCTTTTCATTATTCTGAAAATGTAAACGTCAACGGGTAAAACTTGTTCTCCCCTAATTGCCAATTAAAAACGTCTGCAAGTTTCGGCCCAATTCCCTTTATTATTAGTTTCTTCCTTGCCTTGTATAGGGGAAGATTCAATATTTTTCAACCCTTTTCATATAGTTTTGTTTTCATATTTGATGCCATTTTTCTATTTTCCATATTGTAAGCACAAATTAAATAATAGATTACAAAACCTTTGAACTTACCCCATCTTTCTGTGAATTTTCTGATGACATCTCCAGATTGAAGTTTCCCGTCGAAGTAGAAGTGTGAAACAGCCTTTCTAGCTCCAAGGTCGTCGGGAACGCAGAGATCCATTCTCCCCAGTGTTGTAATCAAAATTAATTCAGCACTCCACCTACCAATTCCCTTAAATTTCATCAATTCTTCGATTGCTTCCTCATTACTCATCTCCCTAATTTTCTCTAGATCATATCCATCAGTTACCTTCAATGCTAGTTCTTTGATGTATTTGGATTTCTGACGTGATAACTTGCACTTTCTCAACTCGGTTTCATCTGCATCTGCCAATACCCGT
>JAUQZC010000039.1 GCA_030587435.1 Candidatus Baldrarchaeota archaeon
GACTTTGCATGAAAGGAGACATACCAACATCGAAAGGAGACATCTTAGTAACAATTTCAAACAAATATAAGATTAACATGAAAATTTTGAGTGATATATCTAGAAATCTTGTTTTTGGTAGAAAAGCTGAGACTTTTGCCTTAAGGTTGGTGAAGATCTTGGAGAATGAGAAAGAACAGTTAGTAAAGGACTTTATGGATGCTTCAAAAAGACTTTTCGAAGAAGCGATTGCATGTTACGAAAACAAATTATACGATCTTGCAATTTTTGGCTTCCATTCATCTCTAGAATACTTTCTCAAAGCATTAACACTTAAAAATATGATAGGAAACCTTTATACCTTTTAGAAGCCGCTGAAATACTATTCGAGGAAGGTATAATTTCTCGGGAAGAATATGATGCAATCAAGGAATTAAATGCTTTAAGAAACAGTATTTACCACATTGCGAAAAAGCTGAAGAAAAAGACACCAAATGGGCAAAAGAAGTAACAGAAAACATAATTAGAAAACTGAAATCCCATTGACAGAATAATACAGTAAAATAGTTTTAAATTTAAATCACGTCTTACTCTACCAATCCTTCTCCTAAATTTTTTTACAACTTTTTTCGAAGACATTAAGAGTTCACCTAAGATTCGAGTATTTAAGCAATATTTAAGATTTTGGTTCTCACACCTCTAGATGCTTCATCTCCTAATTTTGAGGTAAATGTCAATTTGTTATTTTCAGTGATCCTGTAATTCCTCATCAAATTCGGTCCCGGGTAGCTTCATCATCCAATACCATATATGATAGCATCACACTAATAACGTTACCTTAGCATCTTAGATGTTAAGTCAGAATAATTGTAATCTCGAAACTTACTGAGTTACGAGTTAAAATTGTCAATTATTTGGCCCTTAGGATAGCAATGGCTTGAATGTAAATTTCATTGAAACTTTGTCGACTCAGATTTCTAAATATTTCGAAGAAAGAGAGTTTAGACTTGAAAGATAGATGTTGGTGATGACTACTTAATGGGCTTAGTATTTTGGAAAATTTATGGTAGAAAAGTATATTTAGTAGAAAAGTATAAAGTAAACTGGTGAAACTTATGTCAACGTCTGTGAAAATAAGTTCAGAAAGTAAAAAAAGGCTGGAACAACTTCAAGCAATGTTAACCTTAAAACTGGGCCGTAAAATTCCTCAGCATGAAATATTGGATGCCCTTATAAAACTGGGCACTTCAAATATTGATGATCTGATTAAATATTTTTCCAAACTGAAATTTCCATTATCCTCAAGTGAAATAAGAAAAGTTTTATCTCTTCCATCTGACTGGGGTGTTAGAACTTCTGAGAAAGAGATAAATAAAGTGGTATATGATGTGGAGGATCAAATTTGAGTGTTTTCATTGATACCGGTATTTTTGTAGCTTTCTTTAATAAAAGGGATGAGAACCATAAACGTGCTGTAGAATTGTTAAAAAATGCGTTGTCCGGTGAATTTGGTATTCTATATACTTCTGATTACATATTTGATGAAACTGTAACTTTTATTATTAAAAAGACAGGTCGGAAAGATTTAGCGCAAACCGTCGGTAACTTTATTTTAGGAGAACTTAAAGGATATCCAAAACTCTTTAACTTGCTATATGTTAACTCAGAAGTTTTTTCTTATGCATGGAAGCTCTTTAACAAGTATTCTGATCGCAGACTAAGTTTTACTGACTGTACATCATTGGCACTCATCAAAGTTGCAGATATACCCTATATCATGAGTTTTGATAGCGACTTCGACGGTATTATCGAAAGAATTTACTAATTTAAACTCCTGCGGTTAAAAGTTTACATAGAGAATGTCTGGAACTCTTAAAATTTAAAAGCTCCCATGTGAGGTAAGATGGATATCCCTATCACGGATTAATTTTCTACAGCTTTACCGCTGGATTTTTATATTAAAACCTTTTAATCTTACGTTGTAGGGGATTGGGATGGAAGAGAAACCTTGGTTTAAATTTTATCCAGAGGGTTTACCAACATCTATTGATTATCCAAATATTTCGATAACTGAAGCGTTAAAGGAGGTAGCTGAAAAATATCCAAACGACATTGCACTAATTTTCGAGGACTTTAAACTAACATACAGAGAACTTGTTGAATTAGTAGATAGGTTTGCTACAGCCTTAAGCGATTTAGGTATATCCAAGGGAGATGTTGTCGCCCTGTTTCTCCCCAATACTCCGCAGTTTGCTATTAGCTATTATGGAGCCTTAGAAATTGGGGCTATCGTAACAGCTGTAAACCCGCTGTTTAAAGAAAAAGAACTCGAATATCAACTTAATAACTCTGAAGCTAAAACAATAGTTGCATTGGATGTCTTTTACCCACTTATCAGAAAAGTGAAAAATAGAACGAAACTTGAAAGCATAATTATAACCAGCATTAAAGAATATTTACCTGCGGTTAAAAGAGTTTTAGGCACATTGCTGAAGAAAATACCTAGCTTAAAAGTTCCCAGGAAACCAGATGTATACTTTTTCCAAGAACTTTTAAAGAAATATCCACCAAATCCTCCAAAAGTTGAAATAAATCCTAAAGAAGACATAGCTGTCCTTCAATACACCGGTGGAACAACGGGTATTCCTAAAGGTGCAATACTTACACACTACAACCTGCTATCTAACGCCATTGCTTCAGCATATTGGGGAAACAGCGACTTAGCCAAGGAAGCCGTTAAAGAAGGTGTAAATGTGAAAGATCCCCGAACTTTCAGGGAATGGGTTAGAAAAAGAAGAGTAGACGTGACCTTAGCAGTTTTACCTTGGTTCCACATCTACGGTATGACCGTCACCATGAATGGCGCGCTCCTAAACTCTGGCACCGTCGTTGTACTCCCAAGATTCGACCCAGTTAAAGTCCTCAAAACAATAGAAAAATACAAAGTCACCTTGGTTCCAGGTGTTCCAACAATGTACGCCGCCTTAATAAACCACCCAAAAATAAGCAAATACGATATTTCTTCAGTACGTTACTGTGTTTCAGGAGCTGCACCACTCCCACCTGAAATACAAAGAAAATTCATGCAACTCACTGGCGGGGTCTTAATCGAAGGATATGGTTTAACCGAAGCATCACCGGTTACACACGCTAACCCACCGGATCCAACGTTGAAAACCGTAAAAATAGGAACCATAGGCATACCTTTCCCAGATACGGACGCTAAAATCGTAGATCTTGAAACCGGGACAAAGGAACTTAAGCCGGGTGAAATAGGAGAACTCGTTATCAAAGGTCCACAAGTTATGAAAGGATACTGGAAAATGCCTGAAGAAACAAAAGCTACACTTAGGAACGGCTGGCTATACACAGGAGACATTGCCACAATGGATGAAAACGGATACTTTAGAATAGTTGATAGGAAAAAAGACTTAATCAAATATAAAGGCTATAGCGTCTATCCAAGAGAACTTGAAGACATTTTATATGAGCATCCAGCAGTAAAACTTTGCTGCGTTGTAGGTATACCAGACCCTGAAGCAGGCGAGATCCCAAAAGCTTTCATAGTATTAAAAGAGGAATATGTAGGGAAAATCTCTGAAGAAGACATTATTGAATGGGTTAAGGAAAGAGTAGCGCCATACAAACGGATAAGAAAAGTCGAGTTCAGAGAAGAGTTACCAACCTCAGCCGTAGGCAAGGTACTTAGACGATTAGTTAGAGAAGAAGCAAGAAAAACAAAATAACCGCCTATTTTTCAACGTTTTAAATATTGATAAAATTTCCTAGAACTGCGTGGAAATATAAAGAACCCCCGTATAACTTATAATAGTAAACACCCCTAAAATAAATTATGTGAGAGATCGGTGGAGGAGTATAAATGGCACCTATTGATGTTCATGTCCATCCCCCTACAAAGGAGTATCTCGTGGATGCTGGAGGGAAATATTTGGAAGCTGCTTTCAAATATTTCCGTCTACCATTTGAAATAAAGAGCATAGAGCAGATGATAGAAGAGTTTGAAGATGCTGGGGTCGAGAAAATGGTTCTCTTAGCGTGGGACGCTGAAACAGCCACAGGGTTGCCCAAAGTTTCCAACGAGTATATCGCAAAAATTGTGGATAAATATCCTGAGAAGCTTATAGGGTTTGCAAGTGTAGATCCTCACAAAGGAAAAGTTGCAGTTAAAGAGTTAGAGAGAGCAATAGAGGATTTAAAGCTTTCAGGAGTAAAATTTCAACAAGCAGCACAACAATTCTTCCCCAACAATAAAAAATATTATCCGCTGTACGAAAAAGCCGTAGAACTAAAAATACCAGTTTTATTCCATGTAGGAATGACCGGTTGGGGTGCTGGTCTTCCGGGAGGCGGAGGAGTAAAACTAAAATACGTTAGACCAATCTACATTGATGATGTTGCAGCAGATTTCCCAGAACTAAAAATAATATGCGCTCATCCAGCGTGGCCATGGTTAGATGAAATGCTTGCAATAGCCATGCATAAACCAAACGTTTATATAGATCTTTCAGGCTGGGCCCCAAAATATTTCCCCGAAACATTAACCCGCTACGTGAACAGCTTACTTAGCGACAAATGTCTTTTCGGAACCGACTACCCCTTTATAAAACCTGCAAGATGGCTGTCAGAATTCAAAAAACTTGGCCTAAAACCCGACGTTGAAAAGAAAATCCTTGAGGAAAACGCAAAAAGACTCTTTAAAATATAAAAAATTATGCAACAAAAGAATCTTTAAAACCAGTTCGTTACAAGAAACCATTAAATGAACATGCACAAAAAGCCTAACAAAGTAAGGTTTTGCTAGCATTTACTTAAATTGTTTTCTCGCCTACTGATATGTCAATATAACTTAAAAGGGTACTTCCAAAAATATTATAAGAAGGGAAACCTTAAATTCTGTACGATCAACCCCTGCTTTGACAGGGGTTTTTGCTATGGGATATGAGGGGTGGTTAAGGTGTCCATGGGATTATATGCCCCATATATTACACCGGAAATGGAAGAACATAGAAAAAAGATTAGAGAATTTGCCGAAAAGGAACTAGCACCTCTTAGGCAAGAATACGAAGAAAAAAACCTTGACGGCCTCGGAAAAGAGTTTCCATGGGATCTCTATAAGAAAATAGGTGAACGTGGATATTTAGCTGAACATATACCAAAAGAATATGGCGGAAAAGGAGAAAGTTTCCTAAAAGAGATAATTACGATAGAGGAAGTAGCCCGTGTATGCGGAACTTTTAGCGTCATAGTTGACTACACACCGACACTTGTCTGCAACCCGCTTTTTACATTTGGCACTGAGGAACAAAAGAAGAAATATCTTCCACCACTGGTAAAAGGTGAAAAAGTAGGATCATATGCTTTAACTGAACCAAACGCTGGATCAGATGTAGCATCAATAGAAACTAAAGCAGAAAAGAAAGGAGACAAATACATTATCAACGGCTACAAGAAATTTATAATGCTAGGAAATATAGCAGACATATTCCTGGTTTTTGCAAAAACAAAGCCTGAAGCAGGGGCTCGAGGCATAACAGTATTCATACTGGAGAGAGACATGGAAGGAATATCGTTTCCGAAACAGGAGAAAAAACTCGGTTTAAGAGCAGCCCCGACAAGTGAAATAAAGCTTGAAAACGTGGAGGTTACATCAGATCAAATTCTAGGCGGACCTGAACAAGAAAATAAAGGAATATATGTAGCACTTGACGCGTTAGACCACGGTAGATGTGGTGTAGCTGCTCAAGGTTTGGGCGCAGCGCAAGCCGCCTTTGAACAAGCGTTAAAGTTTGCTAGTGAAAGAATACAGTTCGGAACACCAATAATAAGCTTCCAAGCTATTCAATGGATGCTTGCAGACATGGCTATGAGAATCGATGCCGCCCGCCTATTAACATATAGAGCAGCATACCTTAGAGATTTAGCAATTAAAGGGCAAATTGAACGTAGAAAAGTTACACTCCCAGCTTCAATGGCAAAGTGCTATGCAACAGAAACAGCCACCTTCGCAGCTCACAGAGCAATTCAAATATTTGGAGGTAGAGGTTACATGATGGATCCAGAATACGTACCGATCAAAGAGTTACCGACACCCGAAAAAATATACAGAGACTGCAGAATATTCGAAATATACGAAGGAACAAACGAAATTCAACGATATGTAATATCACGTGAAATCTCAAGGCTGTATGGAATAAAAATAAAATAGTGTAGACAGTCTTTATAACCTCTTTTATTTTAAACCATTAATTTTCGAATGTTAGTAATCTATGCCTTTACGTGCTGGTAAACCTTGCCTATATGGATGTTTTATTTCTCTCATAAAAGTAACGAGATCAGCGGCTTTAATGATTTCTGATGGTGCGTATCGACCCGTTAATATTAACTCCACATGTTTTGGCTTGTTTTTGATCAATTCTAGTACATCTTGTACATCTATCAGTTTAAAATCTATGGCAACATTTATTTCATCTAAAATAACAACATCGTATTCTCCGCTCATAATAATTTCTCTTGCATGGTTTAACGCTTCTCTCGCAGCCTTAACATCCTCTTCTGTTGGATTAGATGGATTTACGAACTCTGGCCCCCCAAATTGAACAATTTTAAAATTCGGCAACAACTTCACAGACCTATATTCCCCGTAGTGGAATCCACCTTTCATAAATTGAATCATGTACACCTTTAGTCCGTGGCCAATGGCTCTAAGCCCAAGACCAAGCGCGGCAGTAGTCTTACCCTTACCATTCCCAGTATAAACGTGTACAACTCCTTTTTCCAACCTATAGTTACTCATTTTCCTCCTCTCTATGAAGAATACTATTTAAAATAATATCCGCCGCAGTATACGGGTCAACTTCTTTATTTGCAACCCTTTTAATTAATTCATCGTATTCTCCGTTTTTCATTATATGATTTAAAGCCATCTGTTCAATCTTGCTTCGTAAAGCTTCGATAACGTCTTGCTCAACTCTTTTCCTAAAGTAAACATTCCTGTTCACTTCATTTAGAAATCTCCAATGTTCTTCAATTCTGTCAATTAGCTCTGAAATACCCATATCGTGTATCGCAGAGGTTTTTACAACCGGCGGTATCCATCCAGTTTCATCAAAGCGAATGGTGGAAGCCATGTTAAGCATATCCTCTATTTGCATAGCTGTTTCATCAGCATTTTCCCGATCAGCCTTGTTAACAACGAAAATATCTCCAATTTCCATTATACCAGCTTTTAAAATCTGAATTTCGTCCCCAAGACCTGGACATAAAACAACAAGTATCGTATGAGCTAGTTTCACTATACTTACCTCTGATTGACCTGCCCCAACAGTTTCCACAATTACGATATCCTTGCCTGCAGCATCTAAAATTCTAACAGCGTCCTTCGTAGCTCTAGCAAGCCCACCAAGCGTGCCTCTCGTAGCCATACTTCTAATAAAACACCCACCGTCGCATGTGAGCTCTTGCATTCGAATTCTATCCCCGAGTAAAGCGCCACCAGTAAAGGGGCTTGTTGGATCAACAGCAACAATACCAACTGTTTTTCCTCTTTTTCTCCATTCTTTAGCAAGCCTATAAACTAACGTACTTTTACCGCTACCTGGAGGGCCAGTGACGCCGATTACATGAGCTTTACCTGTATATGGAAAAATTAGTGAGATGATTTTTTGAGCCACTTTTGGATCGTTTTCCGCTAAGCTAATTAACCTAGCTGTAGCAAATTTGTCTCCTTCAATTAACTTCTGAACCAGTTCTTCGATGCTTTGTTTCATCTAAAAGCTCTCCAGTAAATCATCTTTTCCTTTTAACGTTTTTCTTAATAAATTTAATGATAGTTTTCAGCGGGGTTCCAGGACCAAAGACCTCAGCTATACCCGCCTCTTTAAGCTTTGGAACGTCGTCAGTTGGAATAATTCCACCTGCAATAACTAAAACATCGTTCATTCCCTTTTCTCTCAATAATTGTACTACTCTAGGCAGTAAAGTCATATGTGCTCCAGATAAAATGCTTAAGCCAACAACATCAACATCTTCTTGTATCGCTGTTTCCACTATTTGTTCAGGTGTTTGTCTAAGCCCAGTGTAAATGACTTCCATTCCAGCGTCTCTAAGAGCTCTTGCAACAACTTTTGCCCCTCTATCATGTCCATCTAATCCAGGCTTAGCGATCAAAACCTTAATTTTCCTCTCAGTCAAACTCATAGTTTGTCCTCCTTTAAAATATTATCAGTTCTTGATATTCACCGTAAACTTCCTTCAAAACACCCATAATTTCTCCAAGAGTCGCATAGGCTTTAACTGCGTTCAAAACATATGGCATAACATTTTCATTTCGTTCAGCTGCTTTCCTTAACTCGCTTAAAAGCCTCTTAACCCTCTCATTGTCCCTAGTTTCTTTAACCCTCTTTAACCTAGCCAATTGCACCCTAACAACCTCAGGGTCAACACGTAGTAACGGTATCTCTAACTTCTCGTTCTCGTCGATGTACTCATTTACACCAACAATGATCCTCTTTTTCTCCTCTACCTCTTTCTGGAACCTATAGGCGCTCTCAGCAATCTCTCTCTGAGGGAATCCCTTCTTTACTGCCTCAATCATTCCACCCATACTATCTATCCTATCAATATACTTCATAGCCTCCTCTTCCATCTTATCGGTAAGCCACTCCACATAGTAGGAGCCCGCTAAGGGATCAACAACATTTGCCACGCCGCTTTCATGAGCTATAATTTGCTGAGTTCTCAAGGCTATTCTCACTGCTTTCTCTGAAGGCAAAGCCCAAGCCTCATCCATACTATTCGTATGAAGGGATTGTGTACCGCCAAGAACAGCAGCTAAAGCTTGAATGGTAACTCTAATAATGTTGTTCTCAGGTTGCTGAGCAGTCAATGCGACTCCAGAAGTCTGCGTGTGAAATCTTAGCCACATGGATCTAGGTTTCTTAGCACCAAACCTTTCCTTCATTATTTTAGCCCACATACGTCTAGCAGCTCTAAACTTAGCAATCTCCTCAAAGAAATCGTTGTGAGAAGCGAAGAAGAACGACAGTCTATGGGCAAACTCATCAACATCCATTCCTCTTTCCAGCATAGCCTCTACATAAGCTATACCATCGGCAATGGTAAATGCAAGTTCTTGAACGGCTGTGGCTCCCGCCTCCCTTATATGATAGCCACTAATGCTTATAGGATTCCATTTAGGTACATTTTTGACACAGAATTCTATAACGTCTGTAACAAGTTTCACCGCTGGCTCAGGTGGAAATACATAAGATTTCTGCGCGATGAATTCTTTTAACGCGTCGTTTTGAACAGTCCCTCCAAGTTTATACATTGGTACACCTTGTTTTTCTCCAACAGCGATATACATTGAAAGAAGCACTGGAGTTGGAGCGTTTATGGTCATACTAGTCGTAACCTTGTCAAGAGGAATACCGTCAAAAATTATTTCCATGTCTGCAAGCGTGTCAACTGCTACGCCACAAATACCAATTTCATTAACAGCCATGGGATGGTCTGAGTCTAATCCTATTATTGTTGGAAAATCAAAGGCCATACTGAGACCAGTCTCCCCCTCTTTCAAGAGATATTTGAATCTCTGATTGGTCTGTTCCGCTGTCCCATATCCAGCAAATTGACGCATAGTCCAGAAGCGGCCTCGGTACATTGTAGTGTGAATGCCACGCGTGAAAGGATATTCTCCAGGTAAACCTAGATCTCTAAAATAATCAAGACGTTGGACATCTAAGGGCGTATAAACACGTTTAACAGGTATTCCCGAAAGTGTCTTAAACTCTTTCTGTCTCTCTGGACGCCTTTTTATTTCTTCCTGAACGCATTCCCTCTCCCACTTTTCTATTTTCTTCTTTAACTCTTCAATAAATTCACTCCTAAACACAACTACCACCACTGAGAGGACTCTTTTGCCTTTCTTTGATATATTCTTATATATTTAGGTATTTAATGTATAGCTTTAAGAATTAAATTTTTCTCATTAGAAGAGGCGGTTCTTGAAAAATATATTTGAAGAAGATAATGGAATAAAGGAGAATTTCTAACTATATGCAAAGGTGAGAGATTAGCTGCGTTAGTTCCAGTAGGGTTGAACAACGGTAAATCCTCACAACTAGTGAAGTTATTTTTTCAGGTAGCTACGTTCTAAACCCTTAATTAAGTTTGTTAGTATTTCGTTTACTGTTACAGAGACCCCTATTTGTTTTCCAATACGTACAACGGCTCCATTTATAACGTCAATTTCGGTAGGACGTTGCCGCTCTACATCTTGAAGCATTGAAGATTTATTGGTCGCCGTCTTTTTAGCGACATCTATGACGTATGCGATGGGATCATCAACTAGCAACTTTATTTTAAGAGTTTTTGCTACTTCATAGGCTTCGCGAACTGCCATCTCCATAATGGCTCTAGTTTCTGGGTTTTCAACAATTTCACCATTTCTTAACCTCGTAAGCGCGGTAACAGGATTTATGCCTATATTTGCCATAAGTTTGGTCCATACAACTCCTCGAACATCTGGTGAAGCTTCAGCTTCTAAATTGGCTCTATTAAGTATTTCAACAACATGTTTCACCTCTTCAGTGATTCCTCCACGTGGGTCTCCAATCACAGTTTTACCACGTCCCGCATGGTACACCTCTCCAGGACCTAGCATAGTTGCACCATGTCCTGTTACACCAACAAGCACACGGGACGTTCCAGATAATTGTTCAAGCATTTTAACGTCTATAAGTCCATTCTGGATCGTGAGGAGAATAGTATTAGGGGTAAATATGGATCTATACGTTGTGATGGCATCTTTAGTATTATATGCTTTAACCGCAAGAATTACAAGATCCGCCGTTCTAACGTCTTTAGCATCAGTAGTTGCCCTAACTCTAATATAACGGTCTCCACTCACTCCCGTTATATGTAGCCCCTTGTTATTGATAGCTTCAACATGTTCACGCCATACGTCTAAAAGGATCACATCCTCTCCCGCCTCAGCTAGATGTCCTCCAAATATACTACCCATTGCTCCAGCACCCAAAACGACGATTTTCATAAACCGCCCTCCTTTATACTATTTCCTGTGAAATAGCTTAAATTAGAGTTTTTATTCAAATTTACTTGTAAGTTTTTTATATTCGTCATATTTCATGTGAATAGTATGCTTTTCCTCTGGAAATTTACCATCCCTGACTTCATTAGCAAATTGTTTAATAGCATTCAGCATCACTTGAGCTACCTCCGCATAGCGTTTAGCAAAGTGCGGCTCGATACCGAAGGTCATGCCTACAAGATCGTGAAGAACCAACACTTGCCCATCACAGTACGGGCCTGACCCTATTCCTATCGTAGGTATTTTTAACTCTTCAGTTATAACTTTAGCCACTTCAGCTGCTGTAAACTCTAAAACTACTCCGTAAGCCCCTGCTTCTTCCAAAGACTTGGCATCTTCAATGATATCCATAGCACTTTCAGCATCTACACCTTGAACTTTATATCCTCCCAGCATTGTGGCACGCTGCGGCGTTAATCCTATGTGACCAAGAACTGGTATACCTGCCCGTACAATTGCCTTAACGATATGCGCTACTTCTCGCCCTCCTTCTAACTTAACTGTATCTACACCGGATTCCTTAATAATTCTACATGCATTGAACACTGCTTGTTCCGGGTTAAGATAAGTGCCAAACGGCATATCTCCAACTATTAAGGGACGTTTAGCCCCTCTCACTACCGCCTTTGCATGATGTATAATATCATCTATTGTTACTGGTATGGTATTTTCATAGCCTAGTTCAACTACGCCCACAGAGTCACCTACTAATATAATATCAACTCCCGCTCGATCAGCTATAATAGCCGAAGGATAATCGTAAGCTGTCACCATAACAATTTTTTCGCCACGTTCTTTCATTTTCTTAAGCTTAGGGACTGTAACTTTTTTAGATATGCTCATTCAATCACCTCCAACATAACTTAGATATCACCTCTTTAGAGTTAGAAATTACATTAAAACTCGGCAATGCCGTTTTTAAATCGTTAATGTTCTTTTGCCCGTGTTACACCAGCCTTTTTGCATGCAGTGATGGTTAATGTATGTATGGAGCCCCATACCTCTACCTTCACGTAACCGTTATCTACGCCACCAGTTCCTGCGATATCTCCTATTAAATCTCCTAATGTGTGATAGGCGGTTTCTTCTGTCAAACCCTTAAGGAATGGTGTTATGGCTCCGGCTACTTTTCTCCTGAGTTTCGGCTCGAGTCCAGAATATACACCTAATACTGTTTCTATCGGGTCGAATTGTCCAAATTTGAGGTATATCTGTAAACCAGTTCCCACGGGGGCAGGTTCAATAATTATCTTTCCGTGAGGATTAGAAAATTCCACCTTCTTTGCCACTGTTGTCTCCTCTTTTACAATACCTGAACGTTTTATACCAACTTTCTCAATAGCCTCCACTAAGCCTCCACTTATTCTACCAGTAGGTGGACCTAATACAGCGTTTGGCTTTAATCCCAGAGAATATGCTGAACGGTCTTCAGGTCTAGCAAAATCCCACTCCTTTCGAATCCCTACGACTTCAGCGTCATGCACTCCGCACATCTTAAGGCTGGCTAAGGGATGTTCGCATATGTATGCTCTATAGCCGTTCGCTGCCATGTCTACTCTAAAGAGATTATGAACTACATGAGCAGGTGAAACAGGAATATTGTTGAGAGTAATTCCGGTTCCTCTGGCAGGCCTTACCTCTAATATATCAGTTTTAACAATATTCTTAACCGTCTGTCTATACATGTTTTCTACCCTCCATCAACCTTCTGTATACCTTGGATGCCATCATCAAATCGTTCACATTTACCCATTCATCCGTTCTGTATGAAAGTTTAAAGTCTCCCGGTCCAAAGGTCACAACTTCAGTTGCTAATCCTAGTTTCATCATTAAGTGAGCGGCCGCTGGGTATGGGAACCATTCATAGAGAGGGAAATAGCCTGTTACGTCCAGTATTATTTTTTCGAGTTCTTTAACGATCCAAGCATTAGGATTTCCAGTGAAGAAGGGAATTTCATCTAATATTTCTATAGTGGCATCCTTTAATCCAGGTTTAGAATTCAAATCATTTGCCACTTTTTCAGCAGAATAATTAGGAGGTAATGTTACGCAAACATCTATCTCCACTTCAACTGGAGTATGTATTCTGGCTTCGTTCTTTATCCTTACTCCTATGGGAGTTAATGTGGGCATCCCAAGAAGGAATGCTGTAAGAAGATCCTCTGCTGCCTCTTTAGGTCGGGTCGGATAATACTTGTGAGTTGGCCACATCTCTTGAAGAATCGATATAATTTTAGGAATTTTCAAAAGGGGATTATCGCCATACCAGGAGAGAGATGGATGTGCATGGCGTTCCCTAATTTTAACTCTAAGATTCGCTCTTCCCACTTGAGAAATACATACTAACGGAACAGACCACTCTGATATAGTAGAAGTTGGAGCCACTATAAGGGCAGACCCTTTACCAAACCCACTATGACTTCAAGACTCCGGTAACCACTTTCTCCATCAGGAAGTGCCAAAAGGAAGACATCTCTCTGGTTTTATTCCCTCAGAAACTAAATCTGCTAGAGCTACCGCAACCGAGGCAAGCCCTCCTTTACCTTTAAGCACATTTCCTTCTATTTGGCCTGAAAAAGGTGGAAAACTCCAAAATTCTTCAGGACCAGGTGGTGCCACGTCTAAGTGTGTCACAAAGATAAGTGGGTTCTTTTTTTCTCGCCCTTCTGCCTTAGCTATTATAACTGGATTGTCTTCATATGAAATTTCCTCTAAATATATGTTTTTCTTTTCTAAGAATTGGACTAGCTGTTTTGCTGTATCTTCTACATTTGGTGTGGAAATTAAAGACTGCGCCAACTTTATTACGTCTTCCTCTCTCAAACTGTAATCCCCCGTCAGTTTTAACATAAATATTTTTCATGCTACCATTTCAAGACTGAGTTTCCAAACTTCTTAAAGCTTAAATATTATTGGAAAATCAAGAGGTTCCAAGAAGTTTCATCGTAGCTAATGCCATAACCTTAACAGAGTTAATTAGATCGTCAATTAGCACATATTCATCCGTGACATGTGCTTGCGTGAGAATTCCTGGTCCATACACAATGCACTGCTGTATTCCACCATCATGAACGACAAAGCGCTGGTCATCGAAGCCTGGACTCAAAACAAATTTAGGTTCTTTTCCTAATACATTCTTTATTACTTCAGAAAATACCTTTACCACCTCTGTGTCCGTAGGAACCAGTACGGGCTTTACCTCCGTGATCTTTCTTATTTCGTACCGAAGTTGGGGATCTTCCTTTTTCAACTCAGAAAATGCGTTTAAGATCTCCATCCAAGCATCTTCAACATCCTCTTCCGGTATAAGCCTCCTATCAAATTTAACTATACACTCATCTGGAACCACATTTACCTTCACGCCAGCTTGAATAATCGTGGGAGTCAAAGAAGAGGTCTGTGCTTCTGGTGGCACCACAGGTAACTTGGTTTTCCTTTTTTCTATTTTTGGTCTTAGCTGCTGATTAACTTTATTCAGAAGCATTACCATCCTATCTATAGCATTGATTCCAAGTTTAGGCATACAACCATGAGCCTTTTTACCATAAGTCTTAACTTCAAACCACATAGCACCTCTATGCCCGATGCATATTCTATCAACATTCAAACATTCAGTGATAATACAATAGTCTACCTTATCGGAAGTTAAATAACCCTTATTTACTAGGTATCCGACTCCTGCAAAACCTCCGGTTTCCTCATCTACCGTAGCGCTTTGTTCTACAGTTCCCTTCAGTTTAAATCCAGCTCTTCTAATTGCTTCAATAGCAAATATTTGAGCTGCAATACCAGATTTTTGATCACTTGACCCCCTTCCATATATTCGTCCGTTCTTGATTACAGCACCATATGGATCTACAGACCACCCTGTTCCCGCTGGAACTACATCAAAATGCCCATTAAAATGAATAACAGGTTTCTCAGAGACGCCTTTAAGCCTACCTATCACATTTATCCTAGGAAGCCCCTCTCCTTCTGGAGCCAATTTCTCCAATAGCTCTTCGGGAACCTCTACGTATTCCACTTCATAACCAAACTCTTCAAGTCTTTTTCCGACAAATTCAGCAAATTCGGGATAATTCCTACCAGGAGGGTTCTCTGTCGGTATTTTTATTAGGTCTTGTGTGAACTTTATGATTTCGTCTTGCATCTCCTCTACTTGACGAAAGACTCTCTCAACATTCTCATGTAACATTACTTAACACCTCTGCTCCATATTTTATATTTGGACATTTTCCACACAGCCACACACTTTGGATGATTATTTTACAACATTACAACATAATATTTAAAAGTTATCGAATCGATACCATAATGTATAGTTAACCCTAAGTATAGAAGGGTAAGAGAGGGGGAAATAGTTCTGATTACAGGCCCCTCGGGTGCTGGAAAAAACCACTTTAATTCGGTGTATAAATGGTTTAATTCCTCATTTCTTCAGAGGTATAATGGAAGACGATGTCATAGTTGATGGAGTAAACACTCGCGAAACTACAGTAGCCTACTTGTCTTCCAAAATTGGAACAGTTTTTCAAGATCCTTCAGAGTTACTGATTTCCCCTACCGTGGAAGATGAAATAGCATTTGGCCTCGAAAATTTTGGATATCCAGTGGATGAGATCGAAAGAAGAATTGAAAAATACATTAAACTTGCTCGGTTGGAGAAACATCGCAATAGAAATCCGCATACTTTATCAGGTGGGGAGCAGCAATCATGTGTTTTGGCATCTGTTCTGGCAGTTGAGCCAAATATTTTGCTTCTTGACGAACCTACATCTAATTTGGACCCCATTGGGAGTCGGATGTTCTTTAGGCTCTTCGCTCAACTCGCTAAAGAGGAAAGAAAAACAATTGTGATAGTTGAACATAAATTGGAAGAACTCTTACCAGTTGCAGATAGATTAGTGGTGCTTTACGATGGAGAAATGATATTGAATGGTAACCCTCGACATCTCTTGACCGATGTCAAGAAGATGTACGAGACGGGGCTTAAAGTTCCCGATGTGACGCTTCTTTTCTCTGAACTTAGAGAAAAAGGATTAGATGTAAAAGAAATTCCCATGACCGTGGAAGATGCTTATAATATTTTGATTAAAATACTTGAGTCGAAAAAAATTCGCCCCGTAAAAGGAAAAACATACCAACATATATGAGAAGGAAAACAGAAAAGAGGTCATGCCAATTGGCAATCGTGGAGAGAAGGCGGAGCATAAACCTGTGATAATTGTAAGGGATTTATGGCACGTTTATCCTGGAGGTATAGAGGCATTAAGGGGAGTAAGTTTAGAAATATACCCAAGGGAATTCATAGTGATCTTAGGGCAAAACGGATCTGGCAAAACAACTCTTGTAAAGCACTTTAATGGGCTCTTGAAACCTACTCGTGGAGAGGTTATTGTTTATGGCATGGATACAAAAACAGTTTCTATAGCGGAATTAGCTAAAAAGGTGGGTTATGTTTTTCAAAACCCAGATCACCAGATATTCAGCAGAACAGTTCGTGAAGAAATAGCCTTTGGACCAAAAAATCTAAAACTTAGCGAAGAAGAAATAGATGAACGCGTAGCAGAGGCAGCTAGGATTCTGAAAATAGAAGAATACTTAGACGAAAATCCATTTAATTTGAGTTGGGGGCTTAGACAGCGAGTAGCCATAGCATCTATCTTATCCATGAAACCCGAGGTTCTCATAGTAGATGAGCCGACCACCGGACAAGATCATAAAACTGGACGAGAAATCATGGAAATATTATGCAAACTAAATAAAGAGGGTATAACCATAATTGTAATTACACACGACATGAAATTGGCTGCTGAGTATGCTCAAAGGGCGATAGTGATGAAAGAGGGACACATACTTCTTGATGGGAATATAAGAGATGTTTTTTCGAAGATAGAAGTGTTAAAAGAAGCGTATTTGATGCCACCCCAAATAACGCAATTATCTTTGAAGTTAAGAAAGTACGGAGTTCCAACTGCATTACGAGTTGAGGAATTTATTCAATTTTTAAACGATATGGGGGTGATTTAATATGGCGTTTGATTATATACCTGGAAATACGTGGATACATCGTTTGGATCCGCGAGTAAAGATTATAATGTATGTTGTTTTCTCAATTTTCATAATAGGATATTCTGATCCTACTATTCTCGCCTTGCTTGTGGTATGCATGCTCATTATTATTAAATCAGCCAAGGTTCCGTTCGACCGTTTTACGCCAATACTTAAAGCAATAACACCAATTCTAATTCTTTATGCAGTTTTTAACCTAATTGGGTATCATGCTCCTTGGACTCCAACACTTCTATGTTATTTATTTGGTCATCCAATCTATGTAGAGACAATCGTCTATATTGTAGGGATGCAGCTTCGCTTCATAGGATTTGCTCTTCTAATTCGTCTTATACTTTTAGTTACTCCTATAAAAGATCTTATTTCCGCGTTGACTCGATGGAAGCTTCCACCTGAATTTGCATTAGCCATGGGCGCGGCGGTGAGCTATTTACCGGTACTTTTACGGGAAACTCAGACGACAATGGAGGCTCAAGCGGCAAGAGGTGTTGAATATAAAACAAGAAACCCAGTCAGAGCACTAAAAAGATACATACCTGTAATAATTCCCTCTCTTCTTAATAGTTTAAGGAGAGCTCAACAGATTGCTATTGCAGTTGAACTTCGAGGTTTTACATACAATCCTGCCAAAAGAACTGAGAGAAAACAATTAAAGTACACTGCTTTAGATTACATGGTGCTGGGCATACTAGCCGTAGTGGGTGTCGTCGGGTTCCTAGGAAGTGTTTGGATATTTGATTGGGGTAACTATCGGTTCACTTTACACTTAATAGGGTGGATCTATAAAACTGTTAGCGAAATAATAAGCTCAATTTTCTAAAAACTTTTAGAAAATTAAACGAATAGTGGAAATCTCAAATCTATTGGTAAACATGCTACGAAAAATTTTAGATAGTGTCTTAGTAAGCATTTTTCTGGCGATTAAAATATTAAAATGATAAAGTTCGATTCAATTTCTTATAAGTTATAGTAAGGATACGAAGAAGAGTAGTTTTGTAGCTAGGATTTATAGACGGCTAGGCTAAATTTCAAAACTATGTCAAAACAGAGAATACATTTTGTCGTATTTGCATATAAATATGCATTTTACTATGTCTTTTGAAGCCTAGAAGTTACAAAATACTTATATTTAACTAATCATAACATTTAGCAGTAAAACAGCAAATAATGAGTTAAAATGGTGGAGTGAGATGAAGGAGCATATAATTGAAGCTTTGAAAAACATAGTTGGCCCCGAAAACGTATCAACAGCAAAACCAATCAGAGCAGGCTACGTCACAAAAGGTATCATGGACATACATTCACGAGAAGCCGCAGTAATAGTAAGACCAAAAAGCGTCGAAGAAGTAAGAAAAATATTAATCCTAGCCAATAAAGAAAAAATCCCTGTCATCCCTCAATCGGGGGGGCTAAGTGGAGGAGTGGCAACACCCGTATACGGAGGAGGCATACTAATAGATCTCCGTAGAATGAACAGAATAATTGAAGTTGACACAGACGCCAGGTACATGGTTGTAGAATCAGGAGTCACCGTTGCACAAGCATGGAAATACATGCAAGAACACTACCCAGACTACAGGCCTGGAATCCCAGACGGAGCACCACCAGCCGCAACGATAGTCGGCGACCATCTTGACCGAGGATTCCACTTCTTGGCAACAAAATACGGACCAGCAGCAGACGACGTACTAGGCCTAGAAGTCGTTTTACCAACAGGAGAAATAATAAGAACAGGCTCAGCAGCATTACCGACCTCAAAATGGTTCTATAGATGGATGTTCGGCCCAGATCTTACAGGTCTATTCCTCGGCTCACAAGGAACCCTTGGAATAGTAACTAAAATGGCTATCAAAATATTTCCACTGCCAAAATACAGAGAGGTTTTAGCCTTCGGCGCAAGTGACTGGGAGTATCTAATTGAGCCTTGCCTCGAAGTTATGAAACATGAAGTAGTTGACCTAGCACAAGGAGGAAACTACCATTTAGCAACCTGCAGAAGAGCTAAATACGTGTGGCCTCCAAGACCTAAACCAAAAGGATTGCCACAAGTCTGGATGAACTTTGAACTAGGAGCAGAAACGCAAGAAGAACTAGAAATAATAAAGAAAAAGATTAGAAGCGTTCTCGAGAAATATCAGAAAGAGTATGGTGAAGAAAATCTCTTCGAATGGAAACTAGATATAAAACAAATAATAGCAAGGCTAACAAAGCCCAACAGAATATCAGTACCATACGCAGGCCATAAAGGCGGAGGACTACTCTTCATAACCTGGTATGTCCCATGGAAAGAATCCGCTGAATTCGCAAAAATCGCAGAGCGGCTAATGGAGAAATACAAGTTTTCACCCGTGGTCTGGCTAGCAGGTATCGACCACGGCAGACAAGGACTTTTAATGCCAATTGTGCTCTTTGATCCAAAAGATCCGCAAGAATTTGAAAAAGTTGAGCGTCTCGACACCGAAATGACTGAAATATTCTTGGACATGGGAGGAATACCCTACAGACCAAACGCCATGGTTCATGCACCTCTGGTGATGTCAAAAGCGGCAGGGTACTATAACTTACTTAAGAAGATAAAGAAGGTGTTAGACCCAAATGGTATTATGCACCCAGGAAGACTTGCACTTCCATAGGAGGGGAGAAATATGACGTATAAATATCTTGAAAGACTAAAAGATGACATATATAATTGCTTACACTGTAGATTATGTACATTCACATGGAAATGGCCAACCAAGGAAGGGTGGCCTCCAGGAGCCTTTGAACCCTCGTGTCCAGCAGGAGAAAAATTCAAATTCGAAACCTTCTTTGCTGGAGGGAAATCTTGGTTAGCAAGAGCCGTACTTGAAGGAGAGGTAGACATTAAAGACCCAGATATAGTTGACATACTCTTTGCATGTCCAACGTGCGCAAACTGCGAACAACAATGCACACTAGAAGAACCCAAAGTCGGATATAGACATAGAATTGTTGCAATAATTGAAGCTTTAAGAGCGGAATACGTAAAAGCTGGAATGGAACTACCTGGAAGACAAAAAGCCTTCGGAGTGCATACCGGCAAAGAACATAACCCTTACATGGAAAAACATGCAGACAGATTGAATTGGCTTCCAAGCGATATTAAACTTCCAGAAAAAGCCGAAATCGTATACTTTGTTGGGTGCACAT
>JAUQZC010000049.1 GCA_030587435.1 Candidatus Baldrarchaeota archaeon
ATTGAGGAGGCTTCTAGGTGATAGTGATGCCTGATGTTAAGAGATTTGAAGAGTTTCAAAGAAAGCCTCAAATAAGAGGATTGAAAGAATCCTATAAGTATTTCCATTGTTAAGCTTATCAAAAGAGAAGGAAACATTTTGAGAGTAGGACAGGTTGACATGCTGGATGGAACTCCTCTCCTAGACATCAAACCTTACGTTCCACAGTTTGATCAAAGAACAAACGTTAGAATCGGCTGGCTAACAGATAAAATATAGGGATCAGTGAGTAAAATGAGAAGCCTCAACATCAAACTTAGAATAGAGTACTTCTTTCTAGGATTAAGAGATAAGTTCGGCATACCTTTCAAACCAGAGGAGGAAATACGCAAACTTGGCCTCAAAGAAGGGCAAAAAATACTGGATTACGGGTGTGGTATTGGCTCTTATACTTTTCCAGCCGCCAAACTGGTAGGTGAAAAAGGAAGAGTTTACGCTTTAGATAAACAGCCATTAGCCATAAAAAAGATCAAAGAAAAGGCTCAAAAGGAAGCTTTCTATAATATAGACACAATATTATCCGACAGAGATACTGGATTACCTGACGAAAGTGTAGATGTGATCCTGTTGTATGGCGTGCTACCTGAAATTAAGCATAAGGAGCCTTTGCTAAGAGAATTGTATAGAGTTTTAAGGCCAAACGGATACCTTTCCACTCGTTTTTGCTTTCGCATGAAGAAGGACAGAATCTTAGAAATTATGGAAAAAACAAACTTATTCTCTTTGAAGGAGCAAAAGGGCCACATACTTAACTTTTCAAAAAGGCAACAAAAATCAAAATAACAGGAGGCAATCCTTCCAAAATTTCCATATTCACGCACCATCAAATATTTTTCACATTTCACTTAACATGTTTGGTCTACTTTTTTCAACTTTCCCAGCTTATTCCGGAAGCTTCCAAAATTTATAGATAACCTAAGTGAACATAGAGGCAAAACCGGGTTACCCACAGAAGTTATGAAAAACATGAAGCAAATGTTTTTATGTAAAGCACTTGGTTCAAAAGCTTTTGAGGGTGGTGCAAACAGTTTGGAATAGATGTTTATTTATGTAACGCAGAGACCGTTAGGAAAAATAAAAAAATTAAAAAGGCTGGTTTTGAAGATGTTTGTAAAGGCATAAAAATGAAAAAGACTATTCTGAAAGCGAAAAATTTGAACGTGAAGTTGGATAACGAGGAAATTATTAAAGATCTTTCTTTTGAAGTTAAAGAAGGAGACGTTTTGACTATTTTAGGTCCAAATGGTGCAGGAAAAACGGTTTTATTAAAAACATTGGTAGGACTTTTTCCGTACAAAGGAAAAATTGAATGGCGAAAAGACGTTAGAATAGGTTATGTTCCTCAGAGAGTACCCTTTGTAAAAGATATTCCGATGAATGTTGAGGAATTCTTTTTATTAAAGACTACTTCATGGGAAGCAAGAGAAATTTTGAAATCAGTAGGATTTGAAGAAAGTATTTTAAAGAAACGGTTAGGGGATTTATCTTCAGGTCAGTTTCAAAGGGTATTGGTTGCTTGGGCATTAGTTAAAAATCCTAATGTTTTGCTTTTCGATGAGCCAATGGCCGGAATTGATATTAGCGGAAAGGAAACCATCTATAATTTACTGTCTAAGTTAAAAAAAGAAAGGAATTTGACGATTTTGTTGGTTACACATGATTTGAGCGTTGTCTTTAAATTTTCCAATTTTGTGGTCTGTTTAAATAAATGCCCAATTTGCCAAGGTGTCCCAAAAGAAGTTTTAACTCCACAGATTTTACATAAACTCTACAAGGAAGAAGTAAAATTTTATACTCACTGCCATTAACTTTTAAAAAAGTAGATAAAATGAATCAGTTTATATTAAGTTTAATTACAGGTATTCTCATTGGTGCAGTGTCAGGATACTTGGGAACTTTAATGCTCTCCAAAAGAATGACTCTAGTAGCAGGCCCATTAGGACATTTAACCTTGCCGGGGATTGCTTTGGCTTTAATTTATGGTTTTGATGTTTCTTTAGGCGCTTTTCCCTTTGTAATTTTAGGAATTGTTTTAATATGGATTCTTGAGATATGGACAAAACTTCCTATGGAAGCACTCACCGCTATTGTTTTTTCTTTAGGGGTTGCAATTGCCTTTTTATTTTTACCAATTGAGCAAGCAAAAACAGCTTTAATCGGCGATATCACAAAAGTTGGTGTTTACGAAACAATTATTACTGTTACTTTATGTTCTTTAATTTTCTTTGTTATTAAGAAGATTTATGCTAAAATGATCTTAATCAATATTTCTGAAGATTTGGCAAAGACAAACGAAATTGATATCAAAAAGTATAATATTCTTTATCTACTCGCAATAGCCATAATTGTCGCTTTAGGAGTAAAAATGGTGGGAGGGCTTTTAACCGCTGCTTTGGTTGCAATTCCTGCTTCAGCCTCCAGAAACCTAAGCAAAAATTTATTTCAGTATACAAGTTTAGCAACATTTTTCGGCGCTATATCTTCCTTTTTAGGGATTTTAATCTTTAAATTCACCGCTCTTCCAGCAGGGCCTTCAATTATTATAATTAATTCCTTAATTTTTCTGGTCTCTATAATTTTTAAAAGGTAGATAAAATATGAACAAAGTGAAGCAGGCCTGAAAGGCGAAGGTTACTCAATCAGTAGGTAGCGTGGTTAGAACCGTGACATCAAGAGAGGGATATAGTTACTGGTAAGATTGATGTGAGTGGTGGTTCAGGAAATGATGTCAATTTCTATGTTACCGACCTGATGGCAACACTATCTTGCGCTATGATAGAGCGCCGCACACAAGTTTTTCCTTTACTGCAACAAAACCAGGAACATATACTTTTCATTTCGATAACTCATTCTCCATAATTTCAAGCAAAAGCGTAATACTTGAATATTCAATAAAGACCTTGATATTCGGAATCCCAGAGGATATTTTCTACTTAATTCTAGCAATAATTTTAATTGCATTAATAATTATCATTATCGTGACATTCTGAAGAGATATAGACCACAAAAGCAATAATTCTTAGCAACTTTGGACATGTCTAAGCTTTGAGGGTTAAGTTAGTGCGAAGTAGAAATTTCAGAAAAAGAATCGTAGCTAAGGTCATAAGTGTTAAATGACCATTTTTAAAAATTTTAAGTAGTGATGTGTGATGCTATTATGGAAGGATATTTGTCCCATTACAGTGATTTGTACCGTTTTTATTTCGGGCTTTTATGTTAGTTCTGCCCTTGAGTGGAATGTTGGCTGTTTTAGTGATGATGCTTTTAACCTTGATTATGGGGCTTATTTGGAAGTGCAGGATCTTTCAGAGCATTACATTGATGTTCCATTTTACTACCAAGAGAAATCTTATTATTGTGGGCCTGCTGCGCTTCAAATGGTCTTCGATTATTATGGTGAATATGTTTCGCAGACTGAGATAGCCGAGGTTGCTCGTACAGCGCCCTATAGAACCTATACAGACGAGCTCAGAAGGGCTGCTCACTTTAGCAACTTAAGTACTTCCATGGGAAGCGAAATGGAAGGGAACATAACTGGTTATACTGCTCGGAAGCTAGGGTATGCATCCTTTGAAATAAGTGCTTTAACGATAAATGGACTGAAGCGTTTGATAGCCCAAGACTTCCCTTTGATCTTATTAATGAGCATGTATCCAGGTCCTTCATTTGGTCATTATAGGGTTGCGGTGGGATATAACGAAACTCACATTTTTTTACTTGATCCTTTATACAGGCTACAAGTAGTAGACTACGAGGATTTCCTTAGCATGTGGGATTACTCGGGCCATTGGGCCCTATTCGTCTCACCTTGGAAGGTGACAATTGACGTCCCAAAAGATGTCTATGTCGGCCAACAGTTCGTAGTTAAAGCTAACATAACATATGTTTCTCCAATTACCTATTTAGGCCTAAACGATTCATACCCTATCTACGATTATCCAGCCTCTTCATGTAATGCAACAATAATCCTTCCTAAAGGACTAGTCCTTCTACAAAATGAAACTGCAACGAAAATGCTGGGGAGCCTTAATGGTGGAGCCGCCACACAAGTATCTTGGAAAGTGCAAGCCACCAAGCCGGGGAATTATAGCATTATTGTAACGGCAAAAGGTACTATAAGTGGCTTCGTCGGAGAGAAACTAGGTGTGGGGCCCAGCTATAACTATGAAGATATAATTGGAGGATCCGCCACCTCCTTTATCGTTATTGAGAATGATGAAACGGCCCCGCTAATTTTTGGTTTAAGTCAGTCTCCTGAGCCGAATAGGGTTCCACCTTACCAAAATGTAACGGTTTCTGTATCCGCTGGCGATGAGGGTTCAGGCGTCGGGGGCGGTATTCTCTTTTACAGCATTAATGGTTCCAAATGGAGTAATGTCTCGATGGAGTTGATATCCACCGACTGTGGCGTAATCTTTCTTAAAGCTTTAATCCCAGGATTTTCTGCCGGGACAGAAGTGAAATATTGGATAAAAATCTGGGATAGAGCTGGAAACGTGGCGATAACTGATAATGCTGGGCGATACTACACTTACACCATTATCCCGGAATTTTCCACGTATACTATCGTTTTCCTTTTCTTCGCATTAATCTTGCTTACAGTTCTTTTTAGACGAAAATGGCAAGTGAGACAACTCAAATAGAATTTTCACACTTAAAACTGCAAGTTCATGAAGTTTAAAATAATCAGTGATTCTATGTTAAAGTTTTATTAGATTACCGTCCTTTTTGCCTAGGTAGGCTTGATGGGCCAAGTTAAGGAATAGACCCGTCTCTACTATTCCTGTAATGAGTTTCAATTTTTCGTTGAGTTCCGTTAAGTTTTCTATTTGTTTGAAGGTTACATCAAGAATGTAATTTCCATTATCTGTGATTACTGGGCCAACTTTTCCTTTCGCTTCTCTTATTTTTGGCTTTCCGCCTAGCTCTTCTATCCTTGAGATTACATATTTGGCTGCGAATGGAACTATTTACCTTGGGATTGGATGATTTTATCCAAGTTTTTCGACCAGTTTTGTTTCGTCGGCAACGATTATGACTTTTTTGGAGCATAAAGCCACTATTTTTTCTCTTGTTAGGGCTCCGCCCATTCCCTTAATTAAGTTTAGATTTTTATCTATTTGGTCGGCGCCATCTATGGTTAAGTCAATTGTAGGATGTTCATCTAGGGTTGTTAATGGTATTCCGTGTCTGATTGCTAAGTAGAAGGCTTGGGTTGATGTTGGTATGCCTAAAACTTCGATTTCTTCTTCTCGTATTTTTCGTCCTATTTCGGCTATCGCGTAGGCGGCAGTGCTTCCGCTTCCAAGTCCCACTATAAAGCCGTCTCTGACATGTTTTACAGCTTCTAGGGCAGCTGTTTTTTTCGCTTTTTCTTTCCAATCGTTTTTAGGCTTCAACTTCCATTTGCCCCAATCTAGCCAAAACTCTTTCAATTTCAGCTTTAATCTCTTCTATTCTTCTTTCCGCTGCACTCTTTTTTTCCTCAGCCTCTTTTCTTTCTCTTCTCCTCTTACCCTTCCTTTTTGTTGCTGGTTTAGTTGAAGATTTCTTTTCAGCTGGCGTAGGAGGAGCAATTTTGATAGGTTTTATCTCTTTGACCGCTGTAACTTGAACTCTGGCTCTTAGCTCCTCTATTTTTCTATTTAGTTCATCGAATCTTTCATTGAAGAGCTTGATTAGGTCTTCCTGCATTGCCTCCAATTCGTGTAAGGCGACAACTGACTGATTCTTTTCTATTGCCTCTTTCACGCTGAGCATTCTGTCCCTATAATGAGCCAGAAGCTTGTCTCTTTCGGCTTCTGAAATTTTTCCTTCGGCATGCGCCTCATACAGCTTGCGTATGGCGTCACTTAAAATTTCCCGTTCAAGCTCAAGTATTCTAAGCTCTTCTCTAGCTTTCTCTACTTGATCTAGACTCACACTACGGCCAACCTTAAGAGATTGAAAGTTAAATTTTCTAATTTCGGAAGGTTCCGATTCAAAAACAATTTCTTTCTTACTTTTAATTCTTAAAATGAGAAATATAAAGATGAAAACTGCAGCTGCGCTTGCAG
>JAUQZC010000071.1 GCA_030587435.1 Candidatus Baldrarchaeota archaeon
ATTCGTGGAATACCTGATATTTATGGCTGCTCTAATTGATGAATCGTACTTCATAGCGGTCAAAACATATTTTGCGAGGTGACGCGAAACTCCGAAATCTGGACAACCAGCTGCCTTAGCTTTCCCGTTAACTATGGTTATACGTCCATCAACACCTACTACATCCTCTAGTGCTTCGGCGTACGGCAAAGCCATAACAACATTCATTTTAACTTCTGGGATGAGCTTTGAAACTTCAGGAACATCCTCAAGTAGTTTTACGGCTTCTTTGATATTTTTCCAAACCTCGTATTTCGACGCCTCCTTATATAGTTGAGCCATCGGGTTTACAGGGCCGAATCCTTTACCTATATTTAAACCAAATTTAATGCCCATAGTTACAACTTCTTTTGCCACTTTAATAGCTTCCGGTATTTTTTTACCTTTTGCAAGCTCCGCGGCTATTGCGGCCGCGAAACTACAGCCTGTACCGTGAGTGGTTTTCGTCTCTATACGTTTGCCTTCAAAGTAATGGTATTCCCCATCGCAATAGAGTACATCGACCACTTTACCACCTTCTACTATATGGCCACCCTTAACCACTGCGGCTTTTGCACCTAAGTCAACTATTTTTTTCGCTGCTACTTTTGCGTCTTTCATGCTTCGAATTCTCATATCGGTTATCTCTTGAGCTTCCATTGCATTTGGAGTTACAACTGTTGCCAATGGTATTAGTTCATCTATCAGAACTTTCCTGGCATCTTCTCTAAGCAATGGTGCTCCGCTTTTTGCAATCATTACAGGATCAACAACTATTGGGAACCTGTGTTTTTTTACTTCTTCA
Organism: Candidatus Baldrarchaeota archaeon; assembly: GCA_030587435.1. Next base: position 824 of record JAUQZC010000071.1, read on the forward strand.
ACAACCACTTCGATGATTTCACTTGAGTAAAGCATACCGGTTTTTGCAGCATCTACACCGATGTCGGTGACAACAGCTTCGATTTGCTCTCTTACTATTTCTGGTGGAATAGCATGGACAGCTGTTACGTTAACGGTATTCTGGGCGGTTATTGCGGTTATGGCTGACATTCCATGCACTCCTAATGTTGCAAAAGTTTTCAAATCTGCCTGTATGCCCGCGCCTCCACCTGAATCCGATCCAGCGATCGTTAATACGCATGGAACTTTACTTTTCATCGACATAATCACCATCCCTTGTATTTTAATCTAGTATTGGCCAAAATGCGTAAGATAAAAATTGTTATTCTTAAATCGGAAATGAAAACCACATAAATTCATCATTATTACTGTTACAAAAGCATTAAAGTTTATATATGTTATAAACACTTCTCCCATGATTGAATGCTGGGTCAATCATTTACCAAAGAGGGTGAATTTGTGAAGCGGCCAAGCTGGGACGAATACTTTATGAAAATAGCACACCTAGTTAAAGAAAGATCAACTTGCCTGAGAAGAAAAGTAGGTGCGGTGCTTGTAAAAGATAGAAGGATTTTAGCTACTGGTTACAATGGAGCTCCGAAAGGCTTACCACATTGCGCCGTCACAGGATGTCTCAGAGAAAGGATGAAAATCCCATCGGGTGAAAGACAGGAACTTTGTCGTGGAGTCCATGCTGAGCAAAACGCCATCATTCAAGCTGCCGTTTTTGGTGTGAGTACTAAAGGGGCAACTCTTTATACAACAACTTTTCCATGTGTAGTCTGTGCTAAACTGATAATAAATGCAGAAATAAAAGAAATTGTTTATGACGCCGAATATGAAGATAAGTTAGCTAAGCAGATATTGGAAGAAGCGGGAATAAAAGTAAGAAAATATCGCAAAGAGTCATAACACAATTTTAAATAATAATGTTATGTTTGATAATAACATCGCTAAGACATTATTATATCTCTTATGATTTCGTTTCTTCTCCGAGATTAAAGGGTAAAGAGAATAAAATATATTAGGGCGAAATTGCCGACTTTTATTGACATGATGATACTGACCTGAACTGAAAAGTGATGATATGCACCTCTGCTGATTAAACTTAAACTTTAAAGTCACATGTTTTATTCTTGATTTTAATGCAAAATTCTAATGCGAGTTGATATTTAAAATTTCGCAACTTATTACGACACTGCCAAACCTTATAAGTGAAATGTTATAAGTGACGTTAAAAATTAGTTTGCAGGCTTTATCATTGAAACTAGGCCGTTATGTTTGTTAATTATTTTGAACCCGTATTTTTGGAACCATTCTTCATTACCTAAGAACGTTGATAATGTTATGTCTTTATTGTGGTATAGTGAAAGTACTTCCTCTAGAAGCTTTGTACCGAAGCCCTTGCCTCGATAGTTCTTGTCTACTAGGATTAAATGGAGTCTTACATAGTTTTCATGTTCAGATACTACCGCTCTACCAATAATTTTACCGTTGTTTTCTTCTACTAGTTTTAATACTCTTTCAACGCCTTTAGATTCCATGATAATCTGCATTTTTAAATCACCATTAAAAGAGAGAGCAAAAAGGGTTCTTTTACATATTTAAACTTTTCGTTAGTCGCATTTTATGTGATTCTTCCATTTTTCTTGCGGGATCTTAAGTATTTTTAGGATTTTAGAAGGAGGTATAGGCCCCACCCTAGTTATTAATGGGCAGGGCTTTTCAGTAAAATCTACAATAGTGGAAGGTTGAACTTTAGGAAGCTGACCAACGTCAATTACAAGATCGACGTTACCAACCAGCGAGTTAATCGCATCATTTATGTTGTATGGTGGTGGGTCATCTGTTTTGTTTGCGCTTGTAGCGGTAATGGGTACGCCCACTTCTCTTATCAACAGGATAGCTACCGGGTTGTCTGGGATTCTAATCGCTATTCTATTTGGGTTAACTATATCTGGAATTACCGGTTTTTTAGGAAGAGCTATAGTTAATGGTCCTGGTAGGAGTTCTTTTGCCAGTTTTTCTGCTTCTGTGGTGAAATGGGCATATTTTTTCGCCATTTCAAGGTCAGATACTGCGATTGATAACGGTTTATTATAAGGTCTATTTTTTACTTCATATACTCGTTTCACCGCCTTTGGGTCCAAAGCATTGGCTGCTAGGCCGTAACATGTTTCAGTAGGGTATATTACTAGACCTCCTTGTTTAATGATTGAAGCCGCTTCTTTAATGACTTTGTAGTCGGGCTTTTTTTGGTCAACTTTAGCTATTTTTATTGCTTTTCTTTTACCCATGTCACTTCGACCTCTTCTATTCTCCATCTTTGCTTAACATAGCTATCTTCTATTTTGGTTGTGATACCATGGGTGTATGCGAGAATCCCAAGCCAAGCTATCATGACGCCGTTGTCGGTGGCGTATTCAGGTGGAGTAACATGCAGTTTTGCGTCTCTGTCTTTTACCATCGTTTTAAGCATGTTTTGTAAACGCATGTTTCTGGTGAACCCCCCAGTTAATAAAAGTTCATTTTTTCCTGTGTGCGCCAAGGCTCTTTCGGTAACTTCTGTGATCATTGCTAGTGCCGTTTCTTGTAGGCTGTATGCCACGTCCTCTACTTTGTAGCCTTCTTTAACCTTTTTTAAGGCAGCAGTGAGTAACCCTGAGAAGCTTAGATCCATTCCTTTAACTATGTAGGGTAGTTCAATGTATTTTGTTCCTTTTGATGCGACTTTATCAAACACAGGTCCAGGCCATGGATGTTTTGGGTCATGTAGTCCTACTTCTCGTGCAAATCTATCAAAACAGTTTCCAATCGCTATGTCAAGAGTTTCCCCTAAAATTCTATATCTGTCTCCGGTTAGAGCTGCAAGCGCCGTTGTTCCTCCACTAACGATTAGAACAACCGGGTCTGTGGCTCCGGTGACTAGTTTTCCAAGTTCGATATGAGCCACCAAATGGTTGACGCCAACTAGAGGTTTATTTAGTGTTAGGGCCAGTGTTCTAGCTGCTACAGCTCCTGTTCTCAGACATGGACCCATTCCGGGGCCTTGCGCAAAGGCAATTAAATTTACATCTTTCAATTTTATTCCGGCTTGTTTCACTGCTTTTTGAATGGTTTCTTTCATTTTTAGCGCATGATGTCTTGCAGCTTCCGCTGGGTGAATACCTTTCCCATAAGGAGGTATATAGGAGTCCCTAATATTGGCCAGTATATTGCCATTAGATTCTACAATGCCGACTCCGAGTGTATGGGCTGTTGATTCGATGCCTAGGCATATTATTTTGTTTTGCATGTTCTTCAACCCTTATTCCGTGCAAATTTCCTACGAATTGTACATTGTTGATATTTCAGTCTTGTTAATTTAATTTTGGATGACAATTCAAGTGTTTTCTTGTTTTAGGTTTTACTATAGGATGTAAAATGCTTGTTACACAATTACATTAAGATTGTTCGTTAAAAATATGACTTTTAACATTAGTATTTCATTGAAATGCTAACAAATATAGGAGTTAGGTTAGTACTATTTTAGTAAATAAGCGGAGACTAGTCAGGTTAGAGGGAGTATTGTCATGCAGGTTAGAGTAAGCAAGGGAAAAGGGTTAATTGTTGACGGTCCGGCGAAAATAGAGGTTATATCTGGTAGCGGTGATCTTTTTGGAAAACCATTACGGAAGGATGATGTAATTATAGTTAGAAAGGCAAAAAGTGTTGGTATACAGGCTGAAACAGATTTATGTCTGGAAATAACTGGTGGTTTTGGTTTTAAGGTGGAAGAAGTCGATTATCCACTAATTTCAAATGATTGGAGAGAGGTTGTCGAGATTTTAAAGAAAAGTGAAAAACCAGCTATTGTTTTTATTGTAGGTGATGTAGACACTGGTAAAACCACATTGGTCACATATCTTGGTAACATTTTGTGTAGAGAGGGGTTTAAAGTCGCTGTACTGGATGAAGATGTTGGGCAAAGTGATGTGGGACCTCCTTGTACAGTTGGTTTAGGTATTCTGACTGAGCCTGTAGCGTTTCTGTCAGATTTAGAGTTTATTGATGGCTTCTTTGTTGGTTCGACAAGTCCTTCTGGAATAATTCAGAGATCTGTAGCTGGTACGAAACTCATGGTTGAGAAGGCTATAGAGCTTGGTTCTGATGTTATTTTAATTGATACGTGTGGTTGGGTGTTTGGTAGGGAAGCAAGAGAGCTTAAAACAGTGTTATTCTATCTTTTAAAACCTACACATGTCGTTCTGGTGGAAAAACATGAGGGAGAATTGGATCATTTAATTGTTCCTTTAAAGAATTTGAAGCTTAATGTTATGAAAGTTAAGTCCCCTGTGAGAATTAGAGAGAGGAATCGAGAAGAAAGGCGATTTTTAAGAGAAATTATGTTTCGAAAATATTTAGAGAACTTAAGAGAAGTGAAAGTGCCATTAGACCGTGTTGGAGTTGCATACGGCATACTGGGTTCTGGAAGACTTGTGGAACAAAAGTTAATGGATAGAGTGAGCACTATGCTTGGAGTAAAGGTACTCTACTGTGAAAAAAGTGAAGATTATTTGCTAATAGTCACCGAGGATAGTGAAACCATTAATCCCCTTTCTCTAGAAGCCGTAAAACGTGTCTTACAAATAAAAGACATAAGGGTTGTTTCGAAAAGTATGATTAAGGGTGTTTTAGTAGGTTTAATGGATAATGATATGAATTTTCTTGGTGTTGGAGTTATAAAAGATTATGATCCGAAGACAAATGAACTGGTAATAAGGACAAATGTAGATGGGGATAAAATAGCTATAATACAGTATGGAAGTATTAAGATCGATGATGAAACTAGGGAAGAAGGGAAGATAAGGCCTTGGACTTTTTAGATGGATGAAATCGACGGATACCACCATTTCTTTCTCTTTTCCTTTTTCACTTTATCGATTCTGGCTAATATCTTTACGGCTTCTATTCCGGTTTTTATGCAGTTTTCCTCAGCTTTCTCTTTTTCCTTAGGTTTAATGAACTCGTTCTTAGGTCTATTTGCATAAACTGCGCAGACGGTGCCTGCTCTAAACCCCCTTACGTTGGCTAGTGTGAACAGTGTGCTGCTTTCCATTTCAAAGTTTAGAATATTCAATTTAGCAAGATCTTCTACTAAGTTTGGATATCTAAGTGGAAATCCTGGGATCTTTCTGCCTTGGGCACCATAAAAACCGGAAGCAGTAACTGTTAACCCTACGTGGTATGGATAGCCAAGTCTTTCAGCAGCTTCGATAAGAGCTATTACAACTTCGTGGCTTGCAATGGCAGGATAACCTTCTGGCACAAAATATAGGCTGGTGTTTTCAAATCTTACGGCGCCAGTTGAGATTATTAAGTCGCCACAGTTTATATGTTCTTGTAGACTTCCACAGCTGCCTACTCTAATAAATGTAGGGTTCTTAACTATTTGGCTAGCTTCTATAACCACTATCTCGACGTTGTCTGTTCCTATGCCAGTAGATATTACGGAGACTTTTATGTTGTCTATAAGACCTGTGTAAGTTATAAATTCTCTATGTTCTCTTTTAAGTAAAACTTTATCGAAGAATTTTGCGGTTTTACGGCTTCTTGCTGGATCTCCGACCAAGATTATGTATTCTGCAAGTTCTCCTGGCGCTAAATTAATGTGATATTGCCTACCCTCCTTCGTACTAACAATTTCAGCTTCCATAATTTCCTTAAACAATTTAACCCCTCCCAAAATAACTAGTGAAAATAAAATTATAACAATTTCATAAAAAGCTGTCATATGTTTTGATCACTACTCTTCACAAAGTGATATGGATCAATTAATTTTAAGTGGAGCTTTTTTGCTAGTTCAAAGCATTCTGCGACGTTTCCGACAGCATAAAGGTTGTGCGCATCGCTTCCAATGGAAAATTTTACTCCGTATTCACGACATATCTCTAAAAATTCAATATCTGGGAATGGATAGTGAGAGTTGAGTTCCATAGCTACACCATGGTCGGCAGCGGCTATTGCAATTTTTTCAGCTATATCCCAAGGAATTTTTCCGATGTAAGCTAGTGGATGCCCTACAATATCTATCATTCCACTTTTAATTACACTTAACAAACTTCTTTCCCATTCGTGGACACCTACTAATATATGAAAACTTCCAATAATTACATCGAAGAATTCTTTTCCCAGTCCTTTTGGTAGAACTACGTGACCATTCGCGAGGATGTCTGCCTCCAGTCCATTTAAGATTATGAGATCTGTAATTCTCGTATTTTCTATAATATTTCTTCTCTCCATAACTGTTTTTAAGTCGAGCAGTTTGTTACCCCATGAGTCGTAGGAACAGTGATCTGTGATAGCAATTATTTTTAGTCCCTTTCTTTTTGCGTATTTTGCTATTTCGTCTATTCTTGATGTTCCATCGCTATAAATACTGTGGATATGTAGGTCGTACATATTATTACGCCTCATTTTCCCTTTTTCCTTATGACGATTAAACTTAAATTTTAATTTTTACTTAAGAATGAAATGGTGTAAAATTGTGAAACCGGAGGAAATAAATGAAGAAGTTTTAATTGAACTTTCCAAGAAACTGGAGGAAATGAGAAGGGGAGAGAAAATACTTAGCCCAGTAATTAAAATAACTCCCCTCATAGATGAAAGGAAGTTTGAAGCATACTTATCTAAGATAGAAGAATATAAGGCAGCCGCTAAAAAGCATCTTGAAATGCAGTCGCTTCCAACGGCAACTTTATATGCTTGTTGTGCAGCTTTGGCTATCCTTATGATTGCAAAGCCAATAAAGGCTGCAAACTTTCTATCAAACTTTATAAAGAAAGCTGGTCGAAAACAAGAGGTTAAAAGTCATCCAATGTTTCACTATACTCTTTTACTTCTAAAAGCAGTCGCTTATAAAAATAAAGAGTTTGTAGATGAGGCAAAAAAGGTTTTCTGGGATGTTGTATTTATCAATAGAGAAGATCGGCAATTTGCTGAGAATGTTTTGAGATATGTAGAAAAATATCTGCTGAAGCCGTGAAATTTTCAGCGAACATCTTTTTTATCGAGTTTGCGGTTTTCTCAATGAACATATAACTTTAAATAATAGATCTACAATATTTTTGAATTGTAGTTGGAGGTATTGCAACAATGGAAGAAAAAGAGAAAATAACCAAAGAAGAAATTAAGAAAAAAATTGAAGGAAGTGCTCTCCAAGAACTGCTTGATGAAATTAAGAGAGAAGTACCAAGGCAAGAATAGTAAAAAGTAATATGATCTTTCACTAGAGTCATCGGTAAATATTTTTACCTAAATTTTTTTAAGTATATGTTGTAATGATGCATTGGTGAGTAGTAATGACTAAATCTAGTGGGGTTTACAAGCGTAAACGAGGAACTTTTGAAATTTGTGTTCCATGAAAAAGCTACAATATTTTCAACTAGTTTTAATATAGATATACACACACTTGCCAGAGGTTTTTCGGAAATTTTATCAGCGTTTATAAAGCTTGCAGAGTCTAGACTATCGAGAAAACAGAAGCGTCTGCTGCTTCTAGCAGATGAATTTTTACGATATGAAAATATGTCGTTAAACTCCTTGGTGGAAAAAATATCCAAAGAATTGAAAATGCCGTTTTCAACGGTCAAATGGAACATAAATATTTTGAGAAAGACGGGGCTAATAGACGGTGGACGAAAAGAGAATAAGGGATTACCAGCACGGTTAACGCTGGGAGGGAAGATATTGGTCGAGTATTTTAGAAGATTCTTATAACACAATCCACTTTTCTCTTTTATGATTTGATATACGTTATTTTTATCTTCTTACGTAGTAGAGTTTTAAGTAAAACTGAAACCCCTCTTGGTTTGATTTTTGAATTCTTTATCGCGTCCTTTGGAATTGTAATTTCAATGTAGTCGTTATGGGTTGTCAAGCTAAATGATTGGATGTTTAAAACTCTTTTGACTATCTGGTTTATTTTTTCCGTCGTAATGTAGATTTGTTTTTGTTTACAGTTATTGGGACAATTTGTACAGAACTTTGTTGTCCAGCAAACATTTGCGCATGAAACAGATGCGTTAAACGCGTTAGCACAGCAAGCTGATCTAAAGGGTATGAGCTTGAATTCTCTAGCTATTTTAAGGGCCTCTTCCTTTAGGTCTGTAGCTTTTAAATATATCTGTTTTTCCTTTATTTTTGTAATTCTCTTCTTTATCGGGCGTAAATTTATGTGGGCCTTTTTTAGCCTCTCTAGTATTTTTCTGGATATTCGCAAGCTGCCAGCAACTACCCCTACAGCCCCTGCGTTGGATGCTCTCTCAAGAATTTGTTCAAATTCTTCATCGGTGACTCCGGGAATAATAGGTCTTAAGAAAAGTACTGGTTTAAGTCCTGCGTCTCTCATGTTTGAGATCGTTTCAAACCTTTCATCTGGGGAAGAGGCGTTTGGCTCTAGTTTCTTAGCATATTTTATTGTTATTATGGTGATAAGGGGGTTTAGTGGCTGTTGATTAACAGCTTCTACAATTTCATGAACTTGACCAGTATTCAGAAACATTTTTGTTGAAAATTGCATTGGGTTTTTCAGGTATTTGGCGAAAGACTTAAGATAGTCGATGGTTTTTTCATAGAAAATCGGGTGAAAGGGTTCGCAAACGCTACCTATTGCTATGAAAGTTCCCATTTTTCCAGGTACGAACCATTTATTGTAAAGTAAGGAGAGAGATACTTCGAATCCATTGAGTTTGTAAGGTTTTGGTTCTCGAAATTTTGGCCCGAAATCGATTAAATAACAATATAGACAATTATTTGGACATCCTAGCCCCGGATGAACAGTGATTCCGCACGGTCTAGGAATTCTATGTGCATGAGAATCTTCTTTAGCTTTCTTAATACTTGTATATTCAGCTGTTTTCTCCAATTCTTTTAGTAGTTCTTCCTTTTTATCTAGGATCGTGACGGGATCATGAGCGTTAAGCAAATTAATACACCAAATTTAAGGTTAAATTTTCTTTCCAATTTGTTGAATTATGTTGATTATTTTGTCGCATAATGTTTTTCTAGCAGTGTTGTCCTCTTCATTTTCTAAGTTTAGGTTTTCAAGGAATTCTTTTAACTCTTCAAGGGTGAATTTAGAGGGTAGTTGTTGTTTTGTTTTCTCAAGTAGGTTTAGTTCTTTCCAGTTTAAGTTTGTTTTGAAGAAATGCTTCCAGAGGGAAATTTTGTCAATATCTTCTCTTGTTAGGGTTATTTTGGGTTTTACTTCGGGTGAGATTTGAATATGAATATAGTCGCCGTTTTTAAGTTTAAATATTATTAATGAAATCGTTGTCATTTTAATTAATTTTTGAAAACCTTTGATCCATAGGTTTTTACTGTAATCGTAACCTTTAGCTTCTTCTATTTCATCCTTTAACTTTTCGTAAAAATCTATTAGGTCTTTCCAGCCCATTTTTATATCAAATATGCTCAAGGCTAACACCTGAGAGGAGTAGTAAGAGTTTAGAAATTTAAATTTGAGGTGACTTAGATGCAATATTTTATCGGTGTTATAGGGATGGATGAAGATATAAGTGAAGAAGTGAGAAAAATAGCGGAGGAAACTGGAAAGGAGATAGCAAAAAGGAAAGCAATTCTGGTATGTGGAGGGAGAGGTGGGGTAATGGAAGCTGCTGCAAAAGGTGCAAAGGAAAATGGAGGAATGACCATTGGAATATTGCCTGGCAAATCTAGAGCTGAAGCCAACCCTTATATCGATATAGCTATTCCAACTGGAATAGGACGAGCTAGGAACTTGATTGTTGTGAACTGTAGTGATGTTGTTATAGCTATTTCAGGTGGTCCTGGGACGCTTTCAGAAATAGGATTAGCTCTTGCTGAGGGGAAAAATGTAATAGCCATTAGAACTTCTGGTGGTGTAGCAGCGTTACTTGCGGGGAAAACTATAAGAAATAGGCCTATTATTGTAGCAGAAACTCCAAAAGAAGCTGTTGAAAAAGCTTTTGAATTGCTAGAAAAGTCTATTTGATACTTTGGGCATCTATTCCTAGTCTTTCTTTTATTTCCCTTGCCAAACTATTTGAGAAACCGTATACCGTGTATATTTTTTCTGCATTACTGTTTTTAGCGTAAATTAAAAGCTGTTGAAAATCAGCATGAGAAGAGAGAGGAAAACGTCCTGGTCGTTTTGATTTAATGACCCATCCGGTTGTAACTCCGGCGTTAAAATTATTTCTTTTGAAGACATTGTTTAGGGGTACAAGCATGATCCCTTCAATATCGTTAGTGTTATGGTAGGATATAAAGCGTCCTAGTCTATGATGAAACTCTTCGTGGACCTCGTTTATTTTTGTAATTGATGGATGCGTGAAAATTGGATCAGCAAGTATGGAGAGAGATAGAAGTGTTGTTAGTTCTTGGGCTGTGCCGAGTGTTCGGCAGCCTATAAAAACTTTGTTAAATATTTCTATGCTGTTTTTGCACCATTTTAATATATTTCTGTAGAGATTAGATCTCTTAGGGAAGACGTATTCGGGTTTTCCGTAAGTTGCTTCCAGGATGAGCACATCACAGTTTAGTTGTTCGGCCTTATTAAGTATAATTCTTTCTTCTAAACATATGTCGCCAGAATACGCTATATCCGTGTCTTTCACGGTCAGTTTAAATTGTAGGGACCCTGTGCAATGACCCGAACTTGCTGCGTAAATTCTTAAATCTTTGTAGTCGAGTTCGCATCCCTCACATATTTCGATAGTATTTCTTAGATTCTTCCCTTTTCTCTTTTCAAGTATTTTTCTTGTTGCTGGACTCATTACTTTTGGTATGTTTGATAGCTGTCTCTGCCAAATTCCTCTGGCGTGATCGCTGTGTGCATGAGATAGCAGCACTATGTCCGGTTTCGTTGAGGGAATCCCTATAGGGTCCAATAAAATTCTCATATTATTACTTTCGATGAAAACCCCTTTATCATACGTTATTTTCATATTTATCACTTAATTATTCGGCTTTGGTAGCGCGGAGTTGTCTTCATATGTTAATGTTATCTTGCTAATTTTAAATTAGGTATCACAAGTCCTTTTTCTTTCTCCTCCCTTTCTACTAACTTTTCGGTTTTAGTGAGATTGGCATGCAACATTAATAACTTTTAATTACGAAGAGGCGGCACTTTTTTACACATGGTTTTAGGTTAATTTGAATATATTTAAATCATTTTAAGACAAAGAAAAATTAATTAAGATTTTTATTTGAAAGGGTGGATTTAATGGCGAGTTTAAAGTTTCGTTTAGCAAAATGGGCTAAATACGGGGAATATGAGAAGTTTGTGCTTTTTGTGTTTGCTGTTTTATTGATTTTAAATCTTCCGTTTATATTTTATGCTATTTGTAATGATCCGGTCGTTTTGGTTCCAATGGCTTTTATATGTTTTTCAGAATTTGTCTTAATTTACTTTTATACTTTTAGTGTAGTTCGCCGTAATTTTAAGCCATTATTAGACCACGAAATTTTGAAACTTGCAGAAAAATTGAAAAGAAAGCCAAAGCATCATGAAGTTATGAAGAGTCTTGGCATTGGAAGCAAGGATGCCGAAGAGGGATTAAAAGCGGTATCTTTAGCATTGAATGAAATGTTTGGAAAGGCACCCGAAATAGTTGAAAGGGAAAGAGTAAGGAAAGCTTTGATGAAAAAGACTTTAGAATGGGGAGGGATTTTAAATCTGCCAAAGGCTTACGCAGAAATTGAGAACGTTACATGGAAAGAAATAGTAGAGGCCATTAAGGTATGGTTAAAGGGAGAAAAACCAATTCTCGAATGTATAGTGGATCATTTGTATGTTTTAGCTGATAAGTTCTCGGATCAACAGCTTGAGGTCCTTAAATTGGCTCATGATAAGAATGGAAAAATTACAATAGACGAGGTGGCTTTAAGACTTGGGTATTCAATTAATCAAGCTCAAAAGCTTTTAAAGTCTTTTGAAGATTTGGGGGTAGCCTATTCTGCTGTTGAAAGAGGGGTAAAGTATTGGTACTTCCCAGCGCTTTGGAAACTAAACAGAAAAAGAAGTAAGGCGAAAACTCACAGAACCGTTTAAATTATTTTCTTTTTCGGTATCTTTGGAAAAACTAATTTTTATTTTTACCTTGCTTTTTATTTTATTTAACAAATATTGATTATAGACGGAGAACTGCTGCCAGATGGGGGCTTTTGAAAGTCGATTATAATAGCAGTTGAACCAGTTAGATGTAATAAGATATATAACTTACATCCGGAATAACTATTTCTTGTACCATAAGGTTACCTTAGTAGTAGAAAGTAGCTTTAAATTAATTGTAACGGAGGGATTAATAATTCCGTTATTTAGGAAAAAAGGCGTCAAAGATCTTAAGGAAATAACGGATATCATCAAAGGCTTTATAAAAATGACTACCTCCGCATTGAACGACCTCGACAATCGGTTGAGAAATGTGGAAAAAATTATTGAGAAATTTCCAATAATAGAGTCTCTTCAACAAAGGATATCATCCCTAGAAACAAAAATAGATGAATTAGAAAAGAAGATGGCTATGCCAAGGGCCGTATCTGCACCTATTACAACAGTAACAACACCGCAACCTAGACCGCCCATAGAAACCGTCGGGCCCGTTAAGGAAGCAAGTGATTTTGAGAGGTTAAAAAGGGAAATGAGAAAAGAATTAGAAAAACTAAAAGCTTTAGCAAGTCTAAGTTAGTTCACCTAACATTAATTGGTCATCGTTTTTGCATTCGATATATTAGTTTCCCAATTTAGATTAGGAGGTAATCGTAGAGTTCTTCGCCTTTCATTTCTCCTTCAATATACGGTTTTAGTTCGCCTGCTTTTTCGATCCTAATTAGCGAGCTTTTATACCAGGGTGCCTTCGGCGGGGAGAAGTATTTGCCGATTCCCTCTGTTACATAGTCTTCTGAACTTACATCGAGATCAACATAGGTATTAAAGTCATGAATTATGTCGGTCGGAACCATACCCATCTTTAAAACTGCGTCAAGGACCCTCCTCCAGCGTTCTAAAGGGCAATCAGCATGTGTCATGCAAAAATATCCAACACCTCTGATATCCTTTCGCAGGGACTCTACACCACGTGAAACAAATAATATTAGCCCCCATAGCGTGTCGGGAGGATCTGTGAAGAATACGTCAAAGGATCCTGCTAAATTCTCGGGAAGAGGGTGTCTTAAATCGTGTTTTATGACCTCTATGTTTAATTCTTCTTTCTCAGAGACTTTTTTAATAAAAGAGCGAAGATCATCATCTACGTCTAGAATAGCGACTCTTTCGGGTAGTTTTGTAAGCGCTATGGCTAGGCTGACGAGATCATCGTCACCTAACAAAATGATCTCTTTTCCTTCTAAATCTCCTTTCTCGTATAGAAAAACCATTCTGTTAATTGCGTCTTGAGGATGTATAGGTGCCTGGTCATACTCGTATTTAACTTTGGGTCGATTTGAAACGATTTTGCTGTATTTTTTGTATATCTCCAGAAACTTTCCTTTGATAACTATTGTTTTCCCAGAGCACGATTTACATGTAAAAAAGTCTTTATGTTTAAATTTTAGATCTTCTTGGGCTAATTGAAGTCCTTTATTTGTCAAAGTAAGCATATCTGTATCTTTTCTTTCAACTATTCCTTTTTCTAATAATGTTAGCATAATCTTGAAGACGTCAATTATATATTCACCTGAATTTGATGTAACCGTCCAAAAATCAGCAATGCCCAACCTGTATAATGCGCGAATAACTCTTCTGACTGCTTCGATTGACACTTCTCTTTTAACAACGCCTTTCATAGATGCTTCTTTTGCTAATGACTCTAAAATTTTGAAACTTTTAGTGTTCATATCAATTCCTCCATTTCTCTACCTGTTTAAAGTTAAATTTTGCAAGTATTGAGCAACACATATATAGATTTCTTACGGGTTACGTCGGAGAAGACGTAGATTTAATGCGGTTGCTACATATATTTTGGTTGTATCCAAAACGTCTTTAATTGACACGTGTTCTTCCGGCGTATGTGCAATCGTTATATCACCAGGTCCAAAAATTATAGTTGGTATTTTGGCCTTTGTGATTAGGGTCTCAGCATCTGTCCAAGACTTCATAACGCTTAATTCTGGATTAACTCCTAGAACTTTTCGATATACATCACACACAATACGTACAATTGGTTCATCGCTACTTAATTTCACAGCTGGCCCGTAGTCCGATAGTGTTATTTTAAAGTTGGATATATGACCATTATTTTTAAGACCCCTTAATATTCTTATCATTTCTTTTCTGACAACATTCTCGGATTGTTCAGGTAGAAGATTAATGTTTATTTCGATCCTGCATTGATGTGGTACTATTAGTTGGCCTGAGCCGCCGATTATTTTATTTACGTTGAAGGATGCTTTTCCGAAGATTTTATCCTCAATTTTAAATAGTTTTGAATTAGCAAATAGTTCTAGGAATCTAAATGCACCATAGATAGCATTTAAACCCTTGGTAGGGAAGCCTCCATGGGCAGGTCTACCGTAAATAGTGATAGCAACATCTAGATAGCCCATTTGCCAAGGGGCTATCTTCATGTTTGTCGGTTCGGTAACAATTGCCCACTTAGAACGGATACCGGATTCCACTAAATGTAAGGTACCTTTCCCATCTCTCTCCTCGTCAACGACAAAAGAGAAAATAATTTCTCCATCCATGTGATTTTCAAATTCAACAAGAACTCTGGCTGTCTCCATCATTGCGGATAGTCCGGATTTCATGTCAACTGATCCAAATCCATAAAGTTTATCGCCGACAATCTTGGGTTCAAAGGATTCTTCACCTGTTTCTGGAAATACGGTGTCCATATGCCCGTTAAGCATAAGCGAGGGAATTTTTTCTTTCACTCCGATGCGAGCAATTACATTAAAGCGTTTTTTATCTACCCAGTTTTTCTGAACAGAAATTCCCCATTCGCTTAGCGTGTTGAAAATATACTCACCAATTTCCCTTTCCATCCCAGTTATACTTGGAATACTTATTAATTTCTTTAATGTATTGACAATATTATCTTTTTTGACTTTTTCAACAGCCTTGTTCAATATAATGCTGGTAGTCATTATGCCACCTTCATTGTGAAAGTCTTTTTACAGGTGCGGTTGTTAATCCTTAGAACTGTTGGTATTCTTACTCAATATAATTTTATTCCCCTTTCTTTTATTCTCTTCATTACAAAGTCGTATCGATAAAGACATTCAAGTTCAAGACCGTCAACACCATGCTTTAATAAGGTTTTCATAAGTTTTTCAACACCTCTTGGGCCAGCTGTCTCCCACATCGTTGCGCAATACGCGTAGGCTCTATGTTTCAGTAAGATTTTTATAGCATCTATTTGCCACCAAAAGTATTTTCCCTCTGCACCTGTAATCCTTTCAAACGATTCTTCGTCAAAACCTTTAATTGACACTCTAACTTCCATGTTCGGGTAACTGGCTAGAAGTTTCGCTAGTTCTGGGAATTTGGCAATCAATATTCCATTGGTTTCAATAATACATGTAAGATCTGAAGCTTTTTCACCAAAGATCTCAACAAGCTTAGTGAAATGCTCTATACATAGTGTTGGTTCACCGCCTGATAATCTAACTCTGTGAAGCTTCTTTCTTCTAGCTGTTTCTACAACTTTTTTGAAGACTTTTTCAACGGAGTAAAATTTGCCTATTTCAGCTGGTCTACTATTTACTCTTGAGGACCAGCAAAAAGCGCAATCTAGGAAACATCCTACACAGTCAGCGGTGACGTCTCCTGCATACTGCTTGCTAATTCTAAACCTATAATATTTCCTTTTGTCTTCATTGCATACTATTTTTTGAATTTTTTCTAGTTTTTCAAGGGGGTCAAAGACCATTTGAAAACACCTGTATGTTGTAATCCATGTGACATCTTAGTGATTATACATCACTCTTATATTCTGAGTTTTGGATTTAATATCCTAAATATTAGTTATCTTACGATAAAGTAGATGGTGGAGTAGTTGGTAGAGAAGATCTTTAAGAAGCATTACAAACTCATCATAAACATTAGGTACTTAAGAATCATATTAAGCGTTTTAGTAATCTTATGGGGTATTTGGAGACTTTACTGTTATTATATATGGACAAACCCTATTGATTTAATGTATGGTTATCTTATGGTGGCTGTGGGAGACTTATTCTTCATTACATCCCTTATAAATAGGGAGGAATTTATTGTTCCTGCGTTATATTCATCATCCATCTTATTAATTTCCTTTGGAATGTTTTCATCTCTTTATATACCTCATATGCCTTCAGTTATTTCTCCAATAATTCTTGGAGTTTTAATTCTAATCATAAGACTCCTTCGGAAAGATTTCTCTTCAATTATAACTTTATCTTCCTCGACTCTTCTCTCGTTATGGGCTGTTTATCGAATTATTTGCTATTGGTGGTGGAGATTTTCGCCAGACTTATATTATGGCATTGCTGCTTTAACTATTGGAATTATTGGTATAGCTTCAGGAGAAATAGCTTCAGGAGAAAAAACATTATTACGAGACTGGAGAACTATGTTATTTCTTGGAGGTTCAGCAGTTATAGCGGGTGGGTTTAGTTACTTCTACCTTAGAACTATTGACTTCCCATCCGCTGTCACATCGCTGGGTGCAGGTTTAGTTATGATGTTCACTTTCGTTGTTCCCCTGGTTAAAACTATTTCTCCACCCGTTAAAGAAGAAGAAACTACATTATGCTATTACTGTGGTGCAGAGATACCTGTAAGTGCAAGAACTTGTCCAAATTGCGGGAATAAAATACCTATATGTCCCATATGTGACGGTTTGATTCAAGCTGGAGAGAAAACTTCGCAATGTCCGTACTGTAAAACCCTTTTCCATAAAGAGCATTTGGATACCTGGTTAATGGTCAGGTCAGTATGTCCAGTATGTAGGAAAAAACTTAGATAGTAATTCGATACACCTACTGAACTTGAAACGGTGATTAAACCGTGTTAATTAAATTAGTTGATTGCCACTGTCATTTTGATGATTATATAGATGAAGGGATTGATAAAGAGATTTTTCGAGAAGCCTTAGAGAATGGTGTTGTTTGTATAGTTGGTGTAGGTATGGATTTTGAAAGCAGTAAAAAAATTTTAAATGCTTCAAAGGAAAACGACTTCCTGGCTCCATGTGCTGGTATACATCCTTGGAAAAGCTGGAAAAGCACCGATGAAGAAATAAAGAAAATATTAGAACTAATTGAAGAAAATATTGAAGTTTTAGCTGGTATAGGGGAAGTAGGTTTAGATTTTCGCTTTATAAAAGGAGCAGATAAGTGGCAAAGACAAAGAGAAGTTTTTGAATTCTTCGTGAAAATAGCTGCCGAATATAACCTAGCACTTAATATACATGCGGTTAACGCAGAAAAAGAAATCATAAGTTTATTAAATAAATACGATATTGAAAAAGCTGTGTTTCATTGGTATACTGGTTCATTTATGACTCTTCAAGATATTTTAAGTAGTGGATATTATATTTCCACAAATCTTTCTATTACTTATTCTAGAAGAGTTATGGAAATTATTAGACAAACCCCGTTGAATAAAATAGTTTTGGAATCAGATAGCCCCTATGATTTTAAGGGGATAATGGCGAATCCCAGCCATGTTAAAATAGTTGCAGAAAAAGTTGCAGAAATAAAGAAAAGCAGTATAGATGGGATTGCTGAAATGACGACAAAAAATGCGAGAAAACTTTTTAATCTTAGATTTTAGAGGTGATATTTTTGAAGAAAACGCCTACATTAACCGTAGATGCAATAATAAAAACAAATGACGATAAAGTAGTTTTAGTTAAGCGTAAGAATCCTCCGTACAAAGGTTGGTGGGCTTTACCTGGAGGCATAGTTGAATACGGTGAAACTGTAGAAGAAGCTGTTAAAAGAGAAGTAAAAGAGGAAACAGGATTAGAAGTGGAAATAGAAAAACTTGTAAATGTATACTCCGATCCCAATCGCGATCCTAGAGGGCATTTTATATCTATATGTTTCTTATGTCGTAGGATAGGGGGAACCTTAGAAGCTGCAACTGATGCAGCAGAAGTTTCAGTGTTCCCGCTCAAAGAAGTTAGAAATTTGAAGCTAGCATTTGATCACAAAAAGATGCTGAAAGATGCTAAATTAATTTAAATTCTAATAGTTTGTAAGTCTTCGGCTGAAAAAACTTTTCCGTTAAAGTATTTTTTGGCTTGTTTGATAAATTTTTCCTCCAGGTTTTGGAAGGGTGGCGGTATATGAAATAGTGAGAGCATTTCTACATTGGCCTTTGAAGCTATTGTAGCGGCATCGGAAGGAGAAGAATGATAATGTATGTGTGCTTCTTCTTTCATCTCGTCTGGAAAAGTTGTTTCATGCACCAATAGCTTACAGTTCTTCGCGAAATTTATGAGCAATTCATAAGGAGCAGTGTCACT
This sequence comes from Candidatus Baldrarchaeota archaeon, assembly GCA_030587435.1. The sequence continues at coordinate 19,317 of JAUQZC010000071.1, forward strand.
TGTATAAACAAATTTATCACCGATCTTTATCGCAAATGTTGGAACACCATGTTTAACTGGAAGTACTGCGAATCCTCCTAAATCTTCACTACCATTAATTTTTTTATACTGAATAGTAAAGGAAAATCTTTTTGGACTTGTTCCCATAAGTTGAAGTAACGATTCAGTAACCTCTTGAATGTTTGGAGGCCCAATTATCGTTAACTTTGACTTTCTTCCCTGAAGCCACATGGTCCATAAAAGCATTGGTAAACTTGAAATGTGATCTGCGTGAATGTGAGAGACAAATACTGACTCTATTTCATCTAAATTTACATTTAAGTTGAGAAGTCTGTGTACAGCTCCTTCTCCACAGTCAATTAAAAAATTATCTTCCACTAAAATTGCTGGGCACATTTTGTCCTTTGAAGGAAAGCTTCCAGAAGTTCCCAAGAAAACTAGTTTCAATTTAAGTTTCACCACCTTTATATGTTACTTAATTACCTTTTAAGAGGATTTAATAATGTTGATAATTTTAGCGACCTATTAAATGACAACGTGTTGATAGTTTATCGCTAACCTACCTTTAATTTAGTGGTGGAAATCTTTGCGTGAAGAGACGTTATCCATCATTGCATGCCCATTTTGTGGAAACAGTTTAACGTTGGATGTAAAAAAATGGTGGAAAGACCATATTTGGACAGGGATGCTTACATGTAAGAAATGTAGAAATAATTATCCAATAATTGAAGGAATCCCTAATTTAAATCTGTCAAGGGCAGGAAAAAGCCTAATAAAGTATAAGTATGTCCAGGTGGAGAAGTATTATAACCATTACGCAGCAGTACATGACATAAACTATCATAATCCAGAACTTTACTATATGAGGAAGGTAGAAAACCATGTAATATCGTTAAGCAGGCCAAAAGGTACCGTTGTCGATATAGGTTGTGGAACTGGAAAACAAACTCTTTTTTTGGCTTCAATAAATTGTAAAGTTTATGCAGTTGATATTTCAAGGAAAATGCTTTCGACTACAAGGCAAAAAGCTCACAGTTTAGGTTTACAGGATAAAATAGAGTTTATTCAAGCGTCAGCAGATTATTTGCCCTTCCAAGAGGGTGTTTTTAATAGAGCTTATTCGATTTTTGGTGCGTACAACCACGCGTTAAACTATAGGGAAGGGTTTAATCGTCTTGGGAAAATTCTTAAGAGAAATGGGGAAGCTGTGATTTCTGTGCTTAATCAATATCGGTTAACATGGTGGCTCTATAGTATATTCACTTTTAAAACCACATGGATTAAGAAAGCATTAAAAAGCAAGCAGACATATCTAAGACATAGAGTAGGAAGAAAAAAGTATAAGGCATGGACTCATCTCTATACATATAATGAAATTAAACAATTGTTAAGAGAAGCAGGTTTTCGAAGCATATATGTTGGTAGTATCTTAATATTTTTCAAACCTGAGTTTAAATACACTTCGCAAACAGAGTTGAAGGGAGTAAAATACCTACTAGGGAAAATAGAGGACAAATTGAGATGGGTTCCTCCCTTTAATCGTCTTGGTACGTATTTAATAGTTTGGGCCAAAAAGTAGGTGATATAGCATGCAGATAGAGGTTGCGGCTTTCATGCTATTTATTTTAGGCGTAGTATTCATGCTTTTAGAAGCAAAAGTAGGTCACGGTGGTCTCGGAGCTTTTGGCGCTGCTCTAATGATTATAACCTCTTTCATAATCCTATTATTTCCTCCAACCCTCCCAAGAGAAATTCATCAAATTTTAATAATACTAACATTCGGCCTAGATGTGATACTAATTCCTCTTATGGCTTTTATAATTTATAAAGCAACAAAAGTACGTGAATTAAAGAAGATGCATGATTTGCAAGCTTTAATAGGGAAAACAGGGATAACAAAAACAAGATTAAGCCCGAGAGGAATTGTATACGCTGAAGGAGAAGACTGGACTGCAACAACACGTAACGGCTCTGAAATTCCTCCTGAAACAAAAGTTAAAATAGTAGGTCTCGAGAAATTAACATTAATTGTTGAAAGGGAAGAGTAAGGATGCATCGTAACTAAAGTAATTTTCTTTTCAAGTTTTCAATTATTTTTTCGTATTTTTTAGCTTCTTTAATGGCTTCTTCAGCTGTCTTTAAAGCTTTTCTATATTTACTTTTTAGTTCGGTGTTCTCGTTTTCTAGGGTTTTAATTTTAGATTTTAGAATTTCAATTTCCTCAGATTTCCTCTTTAAATCTTCCTCTAGCTTAGCAATTATTTTTTTCGCCTCAACGGTGCTGAGAACCTTGACTCCGGTCTTTAAGGTTTCCAAACGGGTTTTTGCTTCTTGAACCTGCATAGCAAATTGCGCTCTTAATCTTTCTCTTCTTTTTTCCAATTCCTCTCTGGTTTCCGGAGAAACGTAGTCAAGGGGATTAAAGCCTATTGCGCCATGACGGGTTTCCCTAGGTCTAATTTTAACTATTAGAGGAACCCTTCTAACAGCATCACCTGCAATGACGGCTTCTCCAGGTTCTAGTCGTTGTATATCTTCAGACCAGTCTTCGTTTAGCCCTTCGGCGCTTTTTACTGTTACAGAAATATCGGTGTAATCAGTTAATTGGTGGATGATCCAAGTACCGGCCTGAGCACGTATTGTTGTGTCTAAGAGTTGGGGTTTTTGAGTTATGAAAATTAGATTTGCACCAAATTTTCTGCCTTCCTGGGCAAAAAGCCTAACAATTTCTCTAATTGTGGATTTTGTCTTACCTGCGAACAGATGCGCTTCATCTAAAATGCAATAGAAGGGCGGAATGTCACCGCCAGTGGATGCTTCATATAGCTTTGTAAGTATTTCTTCACCGATGAGTTGCTGCATATCGGTGGGTAAACCTCTAAGATTAATAATTGTGCATTGACCGGAGACAACAAGATCTTTCGGATCCGTTGTTAAGACGGCTTCAACAGGGATATCCCCACCGGGGTTTACATTTAAATCAGCGAATTCAATGATCTGATCTTTATAGCCTTTAGGTTCGACTTCAAATTCTTCTGATCCGTTTTCAGCTGGGATTTTTAAGCTGGAATATTCGCCGTGGCGATCAATGATCACAACTGGTATTCCCTTTTTTAGAAATTCTTCGATTAGGACACCGACAGTGTAGGATTTGCCGGAACCTGTTTTGCCTGTAATAAAGATTCTACCAAGTCTTTTGACCGGAAGAAAAACTTTATAGGGTAGCCCTCTAAGCTTGCCTAGATATACTGCTTCTTCGTAGGGAACATCTAAACCTAAAACATTCTTGATAAGTTTAGTGGATGCTTTAAAAACAATGCTTTCTGGTTTGAAGGGAGTTTTAGGCATCGAACCAACCACGGAACATTTAGCAAACATCACCGAGTCTTCGGTCCAAAGCTCTTTAATCATAAAAAGAAAATTACGACCCTCATGTTCAATTTGTAAGTAATCGTTTCTACCAACTCCCTCGGATAATAGCTTCACAGTAACGGTATGGGTGGTGGTTTTACCAACTAATCTACCAACTTTTTCTAAACACTCATCCAAAATAAACCCACCAGCATTTTAACAATTAACAACAACATCCCTCAACTTTATAAATATCACCATAGCAAACTTTACTAAAACGGTATAAGGCACTAAACTGACGAAATTAGAAATTTATAGGAGTGTAAGTGTTCTTCTTACTTGTACACGGGTCATGATATTGTGCTTAGTAAAGAAAAACCTTGAGGTCGGGTCAACGTTTAGATCATCGTTTCCCTACTCACCTGACTCTCATGTCCTCATTCCTCAAAGAATAAATTTATGTTTCCCTTAAATTAATGTCGATTAGTATTTTAATCTTTCAACCACGCTTTTTGCCGCTGAAGCAGAACTTAAACAACGCAGCCATTATTAGTGTATGTATGATGGTGGTAGGCAAATAGATTTAAAGAGATAGAGGGAAAAACCTTATTGAAATTATATTGATAAAGGTTTTCAGAGGGAAAGGCCATGTTGGTGTCTCTTTACGTAACTAGTGCTGCTTGGGCTAGTTGGATTCTTGATGTTAAGTTTATTGAAAACAAGATAAGAAAGGCGAGACCGAATTTTTTATTCCCAAGATCGACTCTATTTATTGCGTTTTTACTCCTTATACTCGTCGGTTTTGCCCATGGATGCACAACATTACTTATCCCAGCTCACATTTACTTTATTTGGCTTGTTTCCATAAGAGCAATTATATTTGTCATTTCTTTTCTGATAGCCAAGAAGTTGGCACTTATTGCAGCAAGTAACCCGGATGTTAGATTGAGAGACTTGTTTAAATCAAAATATCAAACTCACGCCGAGAAAGTTAGTCAGAGGAAGGTGCCTTTATCAAGGAAGTTTGTGCTTTTCGCACTAGTTTTAATTGTGTTGTTTAATGTGCTTCTCGGGGTACCTGGTCTTCTAAGTAGGTCAATAAGCTTTGCAAGAGCTTCTGCTATGAAAAACTACTTTAAGGTTATGGCGGTTGGAAATGTTACATTATTTCCAGAGATAGATGTTGAAAATCTCAGGATAACTACAAGTAGTGTTGCTAGGTCCATTGCTGAAATGAAGAAAACAAGTGCCGCTTCTTGGGTTACAAGCGTTCACTTGGGCATGTATAAGGGCGAGTTATGTTGGATAGCTACAATAAGCGAGCCGCCGGTACTTGGCTCCCTTCTAATAGGTGAAAGCAACAGGCTTCGAGAAGTCATAATCATACCTGTTACGGATGCAACTGGTGAAAAAGCTCAAATAATACCAATAGAAGCAAAATATGGAGAAGGTCTATGGTTTGATAAAGATATTAGGGTACATGCTCAAGATATGTTTCCGTTGAGGACTTTTAGTCGAGCTTATCTTACGTGGGATCCAGAAGCGGAGAGACTGGTATACATAACGACCAGTTACTATGAAGTTCCGTTTGGCCCCCTTGTGGATCCTATGGTTCATGTTTGGGATCCTATTACTGGTGCTTTACTTGGGCAATATAAGCCGGAAGATGCTCCTGAGTGGGTTGTTCAGAGATGGGATGAGAAGTGGCTTGAGAGGATGGGAGATGCTTTTGGAGATTTTAGATGGACAGCTGAGAATGAGTTAAACTTTTGGAATGGCATACCAATATATAGCGATAGGTCAGCAAGTCCAGCTGAAGCAGAAGGGCTTAGATACCAGCTATGGGACGGAGAGCTGGTCGCGGTTTACCTTTTTTGTAACAAACGTAATCCTAGTTTACTTGAATTTGTAATAATAGCTAAAAAGGACGGGGTTTATCTTTACAGTCTAGATCATATGGCTCTTATATCTCCAGAAGAAGCTAAAAGGGTTGCAAAAGCTGAGCTACCATCTCTACCTGAGGGGCGATACTATTCAACACCTTTAGCTCTCTTATATAGAATAGGTACTGAACTATATTATCATATACCAGTGTTTGTTTATGATGAAGATACAGGTCACTATGTGCCATCCTTTTTTGCTTTGGTTAGGGCTACTGACAGAACGTGTGTTCGTGTTCGCTGCGCTGATGTTGGTGGAATGAAGGAAGCTGTACTGGCGGCCTACACTATGATTAAGAGGGGGACTGCTCAAAGGACGGTTAACGGAACTATAGTTGCCAAGTATGAATACGTTGAAAACGGGAATACGCGTATATGGTTGGATATAGATGTTGGAAATTCAACAATAGTTCACGTTCTAGCTAAGGTTGAATTGCTAGAAGAAGAGGATACGTACTTAATACTTTCTAAAGAAGTAGGTGACTACATAAGTGTAATAGTCGATGAAAATAACGTCATATTGGACGTTCTCGAGTAAATGTGCGTATTGCACTGGAAACTGTTGTCCTCTAAGAACTCTCGAGAAAAGCGATGTAATATTCGTGGGAAACATCATCTAATACTATTGTTTTTGAGAGAGAGAATTGTAAACACTGTAATCCCAAAGTTATGAACGAAACATATACCACCTAAATTCGCAAGTCTTTATAAGTTGAAGACCCTTTACTGCTGCTAGGGATTTATAATATAAACTCTTATGGCTTTTCAATATTTTCCAAGCAGTGTTTGCCTTTGAAAGCTTCCACGACTGTTTAAACGGTTATTCATATTATAGTTGTGTTGTATAGTCACTTACATGTCGATAAAGAGATTTTTTGGGTTCTAACGCTTTTATTTTATCTTTTGAAAGTTTTGAAGTTGCTTAGTTTAAATTGGCTAGTTTAACGCTTATATGCAGAAAGGGGGCAAAATACTTAAATATGCAAGATTTGAGAACACATATGAAGATGTTTAAAGATATGCGGCTTTATAAATTCTTTATTTCTTAGCGGCTAACTCCCACGCACGAGGGAGTTCCGATGGCTAAGCTCGTAAAAGAAACTGATGGTTTCATCGCTAAACACATTAACCGAAAAGTTTCGACTAGAATTAGCACTTTTCTAGTTAAATCGAGGCTTGATATTACCCCCAACGAGATGACTTTTCTGAGTTTCCTTACGGCTGTTTTGAGTGCTTGTTTTTTCCTAGGAAGAATTCCTCTTCTTGGCGGAATCATGGCTCAGATTTCAAGTATTTTGGATGGTTGTGATGGAGAAATAGCTAGATTGACAAATAGAACATCTAAGGAAGGTGAAATATTAGATGCTGTTCTCGACAGATTTGCAGACGGATTACTCATTATGTCCATAACTATTTTGGCATATAACATCGTTTCTTTTCCAATAATGGGAGGTTCTTTAATAATAACTTTGGGCTTTTTAGCTTTAATGGGTTCATTTAGTGTAAGTTACTCGGCTGCTAAGGGTTTAAATGTTGGCTACGAATACAAAAGGCGATGGGCAGGAAGAGACATAAGACTTTTTGTTATCATGCTTGCCGGAATTAGTGCGGAAATATTTCCACTGTCACTACCTCTCTTCCTTCTTATACTCGTAATACTCACCTTTTCCGAGACAATTTATAGAATTAAAGAAACTTTCAATAAAAATTTCGACTCTCCATAAATTATTTAGAACTTATAATCTACTGTATATTTTGAGTAATTAGAACATCAAACTTAGTATCGTGTTATGCATCTTAAACATTTACTTATCTTTCCCAGGGCATATTGGTTTTAAGGGTTTTCTACAAGGTAGCATCAGATCGATTTAGGTGGTGGAAAGCTTGAAAATTGGAGTTGCGACGTTTGTTGATGTAGAGGGCAATCTTTTTGATCTCTTGGAAACTGTTAGGAATCACGGAGTAAATGCTGTTGAACTTAGATGTGAATGGCCATTTTTCGACCCTGAAGAAATCATACTTAAGAAAAATTACATTAAAAAATTAAAGGAACTGCTACAGACGATGGAGTTGACTCCATTATTACATGCCAGCTATATAGATGTGAATCTTGCTAGTACAAGTGATTTGCTGAGAACAGCGGCAGTAAAACGTGTAGTGAATTGCGTAAAGGTGGCATATTTACTTGACGCAGAGTATGTAACGTTACATATGGGTTACCTTCACGAGGACTATCTCCCTAAAAGGATAAATACTATAAGGAAGTTAGCAAAGAAGTCGCTAATATCAATATTAAATGTTGCACGTGACTATCAAATAAAGATATGCATAGAAAATAAAGAAAAAAAGAAAAGAAGACATTTGATGACAGATCCTTATGAGATTATGAATTTCATAAACAGTTTGAATAGTTATCATGAAATTCTTTTTGTGACTTTTGACGTCGGGCACGCAAATACGTGGAGCTGCGATTTAAAAACCTTTTTTGATGTGATAAGGGAGAAAACACGAGTAATTCATCTTCATGATAATCATGGAACAGCAGATGAACATTTAGCATTGGGTGAAGGTTCAATAGACTTTGATAACCTACTTCCATATATTGTTTCAAAGTGCAATAACATTCCGCTAATACTTGAAATACATACATGGAACGGTCTACTTAAAAGTATTAAGTACATTAAGAATAAGTTGGCAACATTAAAAACATAGTATCATTTGTTTCTTTCCATTTTCGGCCTTCATATTTGCTCAAATTTAATGATATCATCATTCTTTCCGAAATAAAAACATTAATTGATTTTGCGGTTTTGCTTTCGGGCTAAACTTGTTAAGATACCAAAGTCATATATCACATAATTACAGTTAACATACGCCTATAATATTCTATTAAATGTATAAAAGCGGAACATATAAACTTCGTTCCCGTTACAAAATTGGAAGCAAGTGGAAAACTTCCTCAAAAAGCACGAAAATAAACCAAAAAACTCTCAGATAAAAACCGTACATTAGCTCTAACTCCCAACTAAACTAAACAAAAATAAAATGATAGACCATAAAAAATATAAATTCTGACAGAATCTACCACTATGAAATAGTTAAGATAACTCCTAAGACCGAAAACATCCCGGCCCGTAGCTCAGCGGCAGAGCGGGCGACTCCAACCCTCTAACTTTAGGGTTGGAGACCGAAGCTGTAGAAACGCCTAGTAGGGCGTTTGTCCACCTTTAGCCGCCGCTCGGACAAGCAGACACCGCCAGGATTCAATGGTACGTTGAATCCCGGTAGAGGTCCCGGGTTCAAATCCCGGCGGGCCGACCATTGCTCTTACTTTGCTTTTACTTGTTCTTAGAGAATGGTATTTCTTTTGGTTGGTTTGTGTTATGTTGTTGTGTTTTTCGGTAGGTTTTTAAGTTGGGGTTTATTTGTTTTAAATGATTGTTAGGAGTTGTGGTTTTGTGCCTCGAACTAAGAAGGTTTTGGATATTAAGGATCTGCCTGGTGTTGGGCCTGCAATTGCTAAGAAGTTGGTTGAAAATGGTTTTGGTAGTATTGAAGCGATTGCTGTTACTTCTCCTAGGGAATTAGCTGCTGTTATTTCCATTGGTGAAGGTGTAGCAGCCAAAATTGTTGAGGAAGCTAGGAAAGCTGCTGGTATTGGTTTCGTTTCAGCGGAAGAAGTCTGGGCTGAGAGAATGGAAATCCATAGGATTACCACGGGTAGTAAGAGTTTAGATAATCTTCTTGGCGGTGGAATTGAAACCCGCGGGATTACTGAGTTTTTTGGTGCGTATAGGACTGGTAAAACGCAGATTGCTCATCAATTGTGTGTAACTGTGCAGTTGCCTGAGGATCAAGGTGGTTTAGAACGTGGGGTTATTTATATCGATACAGAAGGTACTTTTAGGCCCGAACGTATTGTTCAGATGGCTTCACGTTTCAATTTAGATCCAAAAGATGTACTAAAGAGGGTTTTGGCTGCTAGGGCTTATAATTCTGATCATCAAATGTTACTTGTTGAGAAAGCTAAAGATTTAATTCCAGAGATGAATATCGGTTTGTTGATTGTTGATAGTGTTATGGGTCATTTTAGGGCTGAATATGGCGGCAGGGGGATGTTAGCTGAGCGTCAGCAAAAGTTAAATAAGCATTTACATAGTTTACTTCGTATTGCTGAGGTCTTTAACGTTGCTGTTGTTGTAACAAACCAAGTTATGGCTAAACCTGCTGTTTTCTTCGGCGACCCAACAGAAGCTACAGGTGGACATATTCTTGCCCATTCATGTACAACAAGAGTATATTTAAGAAAGAGTAAACAGGAGAGGAGAATAGCTAGATTAGTTGATAGCCCCTACTTACCAGAAAGCGAGGCAGTTTTCAGAATAACAGAACGAGGCATAGAAGACGTATAATAACTTACACGCTGTATTTATTATCCTAATGACATTAAAGGGGATTATGCATTAAGAGTTCGTGTTTTTCTAAGATGTTTCAATAGTGGAATTTTTTCAATTTTTTCTTCTGTAAGATGTTCCCATAGGATCCCTTTTGGTTTATTGTATTTTGTATTTGTTCTAATGATTTTTGTTGGCGTTATTATGACGTCTACGGGTATATCATGCTCTGTCATCGGAATGTCATCAACTATTTGGACGGCGTGAACCGTGGTAATAATCGGAGTTTTCTCATCTATCGCACCATACTCCTTTAGAATTCCATATTCCAGATCACTGTAACCGCCTCCTTTGCCAACTCTGCCTCCTTTAGGAGATACGGCAACCGAACCTGTGATCTTCACATCAATTTTTATTTTAGAGGGGTGAACTTTCACACCCCATTTGAATGCGCCTCGAATAGTAGATGCTTCTCTATATTTGTTTTTAGGGATTTTTGAAGGATCCAATATTAGGAGTCCTTCTTTTAATCTGGGTGTAGCCATCACAAGAATTTTACCGTCTTTTAATATCATTTCCCTCACGGATCTTTGAGGGGAATCAGGGTTACAAAAAATTACTTTTGCATTTCTATATTCTGGTAGTTGCCTAAGTTTTTCAGCTGCTTTTTCGGCTCCGATAAAATTTGGTATTCGGCCTTTGCAAGGCAGAGGAAATCTGGCTATTCCTTCTTTTTCCATTTTGTTCCAGACATGTTCTCTTATTTTTTGTTTTTCGTCCTTTATCAAGAAGTTGCACCTTCGATGTTTATGTATTGATCCAAGTATTTATCTAATTGTTCAAGAATCTTTTTCAGTTGTTTCGTGGGTATAGTTATTGCCGCTGCAGTTCTATGTCCTCCTCCATCTATTCTAGGGTCTATTTGTTTTAATTCGTCTTTTAGTTGTTGAAAGAATTCTCCTATGTTAAGTTGTTTTCCTTGATTGTTTTTGAGTTCTTGGTAGTTTAGGGGGGCCCTAAAACTTATTTTTAACATTCCGTGCATTTTTGGATCCGTGTGTAGAGCGGCTACTACATGTGGTTTTTGTTCTTTTGAAATTTTTTGTTTTAGAAGATTTGTTGCTATTATGCCTGTGGTTTTTTCGTTTATGAGATTACCGTAGTTGTAGAATACGAAGTTCTTGTAGTATTTAGGTTCTATTAGTCCTTCTCGAACAGCTTCTAAAGCTTCTCTTATTATTCCCTTGTACGTTTTATAGTGTTTTGCTGCTTTTTCCACAGCATCATAGGCTGCAAAAAGTAAATTAAATGCCGTTTCATTGTCTCCTTGTCTTGTGCAGCTGTTTAGGAATGTTGCTATTTCTCTCGGATCTAAACTAAATTCTTTGAGTTCTGTTTCTTCAAATATTGTTATGTCGTATACTTCATTTTTTAGGGATTCTAAGTATTCTTGCAAGGTTTCTGGTTCTACTGTTTCTTTCAAATGTTTTTCAATTATGTTTAGTAGTTTTTGTTTTTCTTCTTTGCTTAGGTCTACTATTCGTCTCCAATATGTTCCGTTGTATCTTTCTTCTGTTAGTTGTATACCTTGTTTTTTAAGCCATGCCGCGCATCTTGTTACATTGTTTAGAGGTTCTGGTAGTTTTGGGCTGTGATAAGCTATTGCTACTGGTATCGGTCTTGTGTATCTCCCGTAGAATCCTATGTCAATTTTGTACTCTACGGCTCCGATTTGTTTAGCGAATTTTAATATTTTTCTGTTCAACCCTATTAGGCGTCCATATTTTATATTTTGCAGGTCTGCAACTGCTCCTAGTACTGCTAGGGCTGTTATCCATTTTCCCCATCTTGTTGTCCAGAACTGTTCGTCAAATAAATAGTAGACCGCGAGATAAGCTGTTACACTTCCAGAGCATTCAGTTAAGTCGTTTATGTTATGGTGTATTGGGTTTAATTGCCTTTGTGAGCGTTTCAGTTGAGGTTCGTGATGATCTAGTATCAGGTAGTTTGAGTATTGTTTTGCTATTTCTTTTTCTTTTCCAGCTCCTATGTCGCAGAATATTATTCTTTCACAGTCTTCCTCCATATATTTCTCGTTTATTTGTGTAAGTGTATGTGGTGTTAGTTCTCTTGTTACTATGTATTCTACGGGGCAGCCATGTTTCCATAGAGCTATATATGTTAGTACCCCGCTACTTACCCCGTCCCCGTCTCCGTGACATACTATCAATGTTTTTTGTTTTCGGTTTAGGTACTTTTCTGCAATTTCCTTTGCTTTGGTGGACATTTCACGGTATTTTGGGTTTTTGAAGATCAATGGCACTTATATCCCTCGTTTATCCTGCTTGGAGGGTGTATACATCTTATACGACTTATTACTATTGCTAAAAAATGAAATTTTAGGTTGAATAATAGTTTTATGCTGGAAGCTAAGTAAAAACAGTTGGTCTGCGTCGTATTTAAATTTTAAATCTTTCATGTTTAAAGTGGTTTTAAGTTCCTGTGAAGGGATTTGAATTATGGCTTTTGAGAAAGAGATTGTGCTTTGTATTTTGAAGCTTACGAAGGTTGTTAAAGAACTTTCTATTAAAGATGTTGTGGCGTGTAGTGGTTTTGCTTCCACTTTGGTCAAAAAAACTGTAGGTAAGTTAAGGGAACGTGATTTAATAATTGTTGAGGGAAAGAAGTTGCTTGTAAACGATGAAAAGAGATTAAGATTGGCTTGTTTTGCTGCTAGTTTGGGTTGTGATGTTGAAAGAATTTCTCGCTTTCTGACTTGGAGAGAGTTTGAAGTCTTTTGTTCTAACATCCTTGAGAGATGCGGCTTTAAATCGTTTTTAAATTTTCGTTTTAAGCTTAGAACTGGTAGACGCGAAGTGGATGTCTTAGGTTTACGGAGACCCTTTATTTTATGTATTGACGCTAAGCAGTGGGGAGCTCGTTTCGGTAAGACTTCTGGTTTAAGAAATGCTATAAAAAAACATGTTGAGAGAGTTAAACTTCTTGGCGATGTAATCGACAAATATATGCTAAATTTGGGCATTGAGGATTGGGGTGAAGGGGTTTTAGTTCCTCTTTTAGTTACTTTATTTCAAGAAAAAATTATGCTCGAATTTAATGTTCCTGTTGTTCCAATTTTTAAGTTAAATTCTTTTTTAATGGATTTTGACGGTTACTTAGATGAATTACGTTTTTATAAAGTTACATTACCTAGGCAGAGGAAGATTATTTAATAGTATGTGGAAGTTTTGTAGTTTGTAGCGGTGTGATGTACAATGGAGGAAGACCTTGGGAAAAAATCTAGGAGAATAGTTTTAAGGCTTCTTGGAATTATGTACGATATCCGTAGTAAATGGGAAAAGAAACTTGAAAGTTTCATGAATCGCTATACTTCCCAAAGTATTGGAGAATTTCCTTTTTCTGAATTTAAAGATATTGTTTTAGGATATTTTGCAGATTTTCATTCGGAACTATCTAGGTCTGTTGTTAAGTATGTTCAAACGCTAGTTGAAAAATATACTTCCACTATCGAAAATTTAGAGACACGTATTGCAAGTTCAAAAATATATAATAATGTTGTTGAAGATTTAAGAAAGGAAGTTGAGACCTTACGTGAAAAGAACACAAAGTTACAAAATTTTATGAAAAAGGAATTGTTAAGGACAGTAAAGTATAAGATTTTAGCTGTTTTGGAAAAAGATGGAGAGCTAAATGTAAAGAAACTTGCCGCGAGATTGAACGTCTCCGAGAATCAGGTTAGAAAGTACTTAAAGGAACTGGAAGATGAAAAGTTTATCGAGATAAGGAGGGATGTTCGTCCATATGTTATTTCTCTTTTAAAGACACCTTGGAGCCTTTAGAGGGATAGAAAATGCGTATTGGTATTGTTTATTATCTTAGCAAACGAAATTGGATTTTTAGAGAACTTGATAGAGCTATTAGAAAAAATGGCGGCGAACCCGTTTATATCCCCATTAGGAGTATAACTTCCCGGCTTGTAGATGTTGAGAACTTTACTTCAGGTCGTTTAAACCTAATTAATGATGTTGATGCTGTTCTTCTTAGAACTTTTGGTTTTGGGACCACTGATCAGATAACTTTTAGAGTTAGTTTTTTTGAACATTTAGAGCTTTGCGGCGTACCCGTAGTTAATAGTAGTTACGCGTTTAGACGCGCTAAAGACAAGTATGCTACTCTTTATACTTTAAAAAGGGCTGGTATACGTGTTCCTAGAACCGTTGTAACAGAGAGTTTGGGCGCCGCCATAAGAGCTGCTAGAAAATTTGATAATGTTGTTATTAAGCCTTTGATAGGTGCACGAGGTCTCGGTGTGATTCGTACCGATAATTTTGACTTAGCATATAGAGTTTTGAAAGCGCTGTACAGCCTTGGTTTTGTTCTATATGTTCAAGAATATATTGAGAGGCCCAATAGGGATATTAGGGCTTTTGTTGTTGGAGATGAAGTTGTTGCGTCCATGTATCGTTATTCTCCTCCTGGTGAATGGAAAACAAATATCTCAGTTGGCGGCAGAGCTGAGGCTATAAAATTGGAAGAGGAATTGGAAGAATTGGCAATAAGAGCTTCTAAAGCTATAGGTTTAGACTATGCTGGAGTGGATATCATTGAAAGCAAGGAAGGGCCTATGGTGATTGAAGTTAATGCTGCACCTTCTTGGCATGGTTTACAAAAAGTTAGTAAAGTCGATATTGCAGATAAAATAATAAAACACGTTATCAAAAAAATTAAGAAATAAATATTATTTCTTCTCTAGTTTTTTAGTAGTTACTTTTCCTGTATGGAGATCAACATCAATTTTCACTATTCCTTTTGGTGTAGGTATTGTTACTTTCAAACTGTCTTCGGCCTTTTCAATGTGAGCCCATGGCACCCATTTTTTTATTTTTGAATCCCAAGTATAGGCTTTTATATTTGGTACTTCTTGCATAAATTTCTCAAGTTCAACTAAGTTTTCGAAAAAGAAGGTTTTTTCATCCTTTGTTACGGCTTTGAAAGGTTTGATTGGACCTTCTATAATTTTACATTTGGAGCTTCTCGGAGGATAGTGGATATTTTTGAATGTTATATATCGGTTTTGAGCATCGTAATATATGGTGCAATCTGCCGAAACGGTACTTGAAGTGGCAAAGCTTGAAACTTCGTAAATTTTTCTTGCAACTGCAACAAAATGCGTAGAAGGCGTTTGATCCAAATTTACCATTACTATGCACATGTTTGTCGATTCTTTTCTTATTTTATCCCAGCGTACAAATACTCTTCCTTCTTTTTCGTCGAATATCTCGTCTAAAAGTTTTTTTACAATAGTGAAAAATGAAGGGGATTCTTCTTTAATTTTTATGTGAAGCGTAGCACTGTGTATTCTTCCCCCTTCGTCTTCACATGTTCTAATGAGATTCCAGCAATCTTCTTCACTAAATTTTGCAATCATTAAAAATCCTCCGCATTTTAGGGAAAGCAAGTATGGTGGCTGGTGGGTGGCTCATTGTTTTCATAAGGATGATAACCATTTTGATATTTCGTCTTTTCTCATTTTTTCAAACACTTTGTTTTCGATACTTGCTACTGCTAACTCTACGTTGTCCGGTTCAAGCTCTTTTTCAGCAACCTCTTTTAGTGATTTTAAAGCTAATTTTATGGCTTCGTCAAGAGAGAGTTCTTTCTTATATTCTTTTTCGAGCATATCATTTACTCTTTGTGCGCCTCTTCCTATTGCTGTTGCTTGCCATTCCCAGTATGCTCCTGATGGATGTGTTGAAAACAGTCTGGGACCTGTTGCATCAACTCCAGCAATCAGCAAAGCTACACCAAAAGGACGAACACCGGAAAACTGTGTGTAATTCTGTTTTAGGTCACAGATAGCTCTTGTTAAGTCTTCTATTGTTATTGGTTCTTCGTAGTATAGTCTGTTTATTTGTGCTTGCACTCTTGCATAGTCTATGAGTCTTCTTGCATCCGCATGTAAACCCGCTATTGCAGCTCCCACATGTTCATCAATAACATAAACTTTTGTTACGGAGTTAATTTCCATTAGCGAACTTGTTAACCTTTTTTCAACTGCCAAGACCACGCCTTCCTTTACCTTTACCCCTATTGCTGAAGTGCCTCTTCTTACTGCTTCTACCGCGTATTCTACTTGGAATAGGCGGCCATCCGGTGAGAAAATAGTAATTGCTTGATCGTAGCCAGTGTGTGGTGCAAACACTTTTATCACCCTTGAAATTACATTTGTGTGATTTAATCGTAAGTTGTTATTTAAAAATTTAAAAGTGTTGTTGTGATAGTTAATTTGCTATAAAGCGTGTTTATGGATCTATAGGAAAAAGAAAGCCATTACTTTAAAACATGCGCTTAATATTCTTTAAAATATTTCATTTTTAGGGTATTCAGTACGCTGGTATGTTTGTTTTTTGTTTTAAAATTGGGATGTTAGCTTTGTTCATTTGAGAAAAGAGTAAAGCTAAACTTTCCTTAATGCCGATTCCTCTTATTAACACTCCAGGGATAACTGGGAAATTAGTAAACAACGACTTTATTTTCTCTATCGGTATTGCATTTGGAAGGTCTTGCTTATTAGCTAGAATTACGCAAGGAACATATCCGTTAGACTCTAGAATTTCTTTTAAGATTTCTTTTCCTGCCATTATTGAACTGGGATCAGTGCTATCTAATATTAAGATGAAGCCACGGGCTCCTTTTGCGACTATCTCCCTAAGCATCGAGAATCTATCCAATCCCGGTGTTCCAAAGAGATGTACAATCATTCCGTCGTATTTTATTGTCCCGAAATCTAAGCCAACTGTTATTCCTCTATGTTCTACATGTATCGACCGGCCTTTTGTGGCTAATTTAATGAAAGTTGTTTTTCCGCTTTGAAAAGGTCCTGTAATAACAATCTTAACTCTGAGCAATTTTAACACCTAAGTTTTAATACCATACCCCAGAACATAAAGAATGGTATTTTCAAGATGTTACACTTGCAATTGATAGTCTTGCCTGACCCTCTCCTAGCATTTGTTGGTCGTTTAATGTCTGAAAAATAAACCATCCCTTAAATGTTTTAATTTTAGATCAAGACTTTTAATGGAATTCTGTTACGTTGCTATAGAAAAAGATATTAAATTTTAAGGAGTGTTTAAATTGGATGATGAGGCGAACAACGAGTAATATCAGATGAACGCGCCAGCTCACTCTGACAATATACCTCTTCTATTATAGTCTGGTAAAATAAAAACGGGAAAACATATGTGTTTTATTCGGTTTCTTCTCTAATTGCTGCAAGTTTAAGTATTATTATTGTGTTGCCGCCACCTGAAACTGCTTTGAAACTTTTGTCTAATTCATTTTTGTGAAGAAATTTTTTAAGAAATAGTCTTATTTTTCTTTTTGAGACCTCGTTCTCCGATCTGATTGTAATGTTGTTCCCTTCTCTTTCTATATTAAATTCTGGGAGTTTCAATTTTAGGAATTCTACGAGTTCGTCTAATAGTTCCTCACGTTCTAGCGTTAGTTTTTCAGCGTCAACTAAACATTCGTTCACCATCAGTTGCACCTCTTATTGGGTTAATAGAAAATTAAAAGCGTTGTTTTAAATTTTTTGATCGAGTCCCATTATATATGTTTCTCCATCTATGTCCCATTCTTTTGTATATGACATCTTTGGCTCTTTTTCCTTTGGTCCCATGATATCTAGTCTTTCGGCTCGCACTTCTCTCATAATCAGTTCTTTTTTATCTTTAAGTAAGTTGACTTGTTCGCTATCTGGACATTTGACGAAAGCTTCTATCTTCGTTTCTACTTCAAGGTTTGCTTCTTTTCTCATTTCTTGCAGTCTTCTGATGACTTCTCTGGCTAATCCCTCTGCCTTAAGCTCTTTTGTAACTTTAACATCTAAATACACCCTGCCTCTTGGGAACTGTCCAACTGCATATCCCTCTAAAATTTCTTCTTTGAATTTTACGTCATTCCCTGTTAATTTGACAGGTTCATCGTCGACGACTATTTCGAAGAAGCCTTTTTCATTGATTGATTTGAGTACTTCTCTTCCATTTAGCCTTTTGATTGCTTCAACTATCTTACCTGTTTTCTGTTTGAATTTTGGTCCCAGAGATGCGAAGTTGGGTTCGACATATACGTTTCTGAATTTTTCTTCTTCGCTTAGGTGTAGGGCAGAGATTTCTTTTATGTTTGCTTGGTCTTTGATTAAATCTTGGAGATGTTTAACGGTTTCGATTACTTCTTGAGAATCTGTTACCACGATTGCTTTACTGAGGGGTTGCCTTATTTTTATTGGCGGTTTTGTTGATTGTCTTGCTTGTATAATTGCTGAAACTATGTCTCTTGCAAGCACTACTTGTTTTTCAAGTTTCTCATCTATAAGCTCTTTTATTGGCGTCGGCCAGTCGCAGAGATGAACACTTATTGGAGCATCCTTTTCAACTGGTCTAACGAATCTTTGGTATAGAGTTTCTGTCATGAAGGGTATGAATGGTGCGAGTAAGAGTAAACAGTTCTTTAGAACTGTATATAGTGTTGCATATGCTGCAAGTTTTTCTTTTGCTTCAGTTTCTATCCATACTCTGCGTCTAACAAGTCTGATGTACCATCTGCTAACATCTTCCAGTACGAAGTTTAGGAGTAGTCTTAGAGCTTCGTGGAATAAGTATTTGTCCATGTAGTTTGTAACTTTCTCGATTATCAGCTGTAATCTCGAGAGTATCCATTTATCTTCTATTTTCATGAAGGGTTGAAGTTCTTTTAGAGAGTGTTCCAGCGGATTGAATTTGTCCATTTCCATGTAGGTTGATGCGAAAACGTATACATTCCATAGGATGTTTAGATCTCTTAGGGCTTCTTTTACACCGTCCCAGTTGAAACGTATATCCTCCCAAATGGTACATTGTAATTCATATAGACGTAGAGGATCTCTTCCATATTTTTCTATGACTTCTTCGGGCGCTATATAGTTTCCTAGGCTTTTGTGCATCTCCCTGCCCTCTGCATCGAGAGTAAAGCCGTGCATTACTACCGTTTCATAAGGTCTTCGGTTAAAGGCTATCATGGATGTGCAGAGAAGTGTATAGAACCAGCCGCGGGTTTGGTCATGGCCTTCTAAAACGACGTCAGCCGGCCACCATTGTTTAAATTCTTCTTGGTTTCGAGGATAGCCTAAGCACGCGAAGGATGCTATACCCGAGTCGAACCATACGTCGATGACGTCTGGAACTCGTCGCATTTCTCCGCCGCATTCACAATTTAAGACTATTTGGTCAACCCAAGGTCTGTGTAGTTCGAGTTCACTTGGTACACTTACAGCCATTTTTAATAATTCATCTTTTGATCCTATGACAATTTTCTTTCCGCATTTGTTACATATCCAGATGGGTAGGGGTATGCCCCAGTATCGTTGTCTTGATATAACCCAGTCTCTTATGCTTTCCAGCCAATTTCTAAATCTGCTAGCACCAGCCCATTCCGGAATCCATCTGACTTTTTCATTTTCTTCTAGCATTTTGTCTTTGAATGCTAAGACTTTTATGAACCATTGTTTTGTTAAGCGTAGAAGCAGGGGAGTTTTACAGCGCCAGCAGTGAGGATAGCGGTGTGTGATCTTGCCAGACCATAGTAGGAGTCCCTTTCTCTTTAAATCTTCGATTATTTGTCTGTCTGCATCCTTTACGAATAGACCAGCGTATTTGCCTGCTTCTTCGGTGAATACTCCCTTGGTATCTACGGGGCAAACTGCTGGTAGACCGTAAATTAGTCCGACTTCAAAGTCTTCTTCACCGTGGCCTGGTGCGCTGTGCACGCATCCAGTACCTTCCTCTAGTGACACGTATTCCTCACTTAGAACTACACGGTATGCTTTGCCTTCTTCTAATAGCTTGCGTTGTAGAGGAACTTCTTCAAGCAATGGCGGAATATATTGTAAGCCTTCAAGATTACGTCCCGGAAACGTTTCTAGAACTTCAAATTCTTTGCCAACTTCTCTGAAAACCTCGTTGCATCGCTCTAGGGCTAGGATGTATATTTCGTCATCTACTTTAACCTTAGCATAGGTAAAGTCTGGATGAACCATTACCCCTGTGTTACTTGGCAACGTCCAGGGCGTGGTGGTCCATATTAGAATGTATTCTTTCTCTTTTCTCTTTACTGGGAACTTTACGTAGATGGATGGATCCGAAACTTCCCTATATTCTTGAGCTACTTCATACCCTGATAAAACTGTTTCACATCGCGGGCACCAGTGGACTACTCGTTCTCCCTCATATAGTAAGTTGTTTTCCCACGCCTTCTTGATCAACCACCATGCAGACTCGATATATTCGTCTTTTAATGTTAAATATGGGTTGTCCCAGTCCATCCAAACTCCTAAGTTTTTAAACTGTTCTGATAATTGACCAGCATTATGTAGGGCTGTTTCTTTGCATTTTCTTACGAATTTGTCGATGCCGTATTTTTCTATGTCAGCCTTTTTTTCAAATCCAAGCGTTTTTTCGACTTGAACTTCTATTGGGAGTCCATGACAATCTACTCCTGGCTGATCTCTTACAAAGTAACCTCGCATTCTTCTATATCTTAGAATTACATCCTTTAATATCTTATTTAGAGCTGTACCAAGGTGTATTCCTGCAGAGGATGCATATGGCGGTCCATCTAGGAAATAAAACTTTTTGTGGCCTTTATTTTTATTTTTTGCCTTTTGGTATGCTTTTTCTTTCTGCCATAGTTGAAAAATTTCCTGTTCAATTTTTTTAGGGTCGTATGTTCCTGTTATTGCTCTTACATATTTTTCCATGTTAAACACCGCCATTTAAGTCGATTAGATACAGGAAATACGCGCCGGTAGGCGTACTTCAGTCTAAATAAGGGGGTATCTCTTAATTTTAATGTTAGTATTGAAAAGTAGACTAACTGTTGTATTGGAAGAGTTTCCAAGTAATTTAGAACCCGTTCACGATGTAGGGATGGATACCATGTACTGGATTTGACAATCCCTCACCAGAGTTCACCTTCAGAAAATGTAAACTTTTCTTTTATAAAGCTTTGGTTAGCTGATATTGATCCATAGTATTTGGTTATTAAAAAGTGTAACAATTTAACTAAATTAATGATAAAGACAATTTAACGTAAAATGACATAACTTTCCGGTTGGTGTTCACTTTCTAAAAAGATGTTTTCAATTACTATAATAGAGACAGGTCAATTTTATGTAGCTCGTATTATCAAGCAGCATTACTTAATGCTCTGGTCTTTGTATAATAACTCTCCAACCATTTAAATTCTAGGTATTAGTTATAGTTCTAATGATAGTTTTAATGGCATTCCTGTGATTTTTTGAGTTGTTTCTTCGATTATGGATTTTGTTGTCTCTATTCTTTCTTTGATTTCTTGGAGGCTGTCTTGAGCAACTTTGAGATCCATTTTTAGCCTATTAATCGTCTCACTAATTTCTTTGATTGACTCTCTCTTACTAATTACTTTTTGTATCTCTTCCTTTTGTAATAGTTTTTCTCGTTCTTTTAAGAGATTAAAATATTCGCTTGACAGTTTCTTTAATACTTCTTGATTTACAATACTTCCTAAAACCTTTTGGAATTTCTTCGTTAATCTCCTTTCTAGCCCTAATTTTTCTTCACGTACAAGAATGTCCATTTTTAAAAGCAATATTTTGAGCTTAGATGCATCGCTATCCTCATTAATGAACGTATTAAAGGGGTCATTAATATATTTGGCTAGTATATCTTTTTCTTCTAGTTTCAAAGTAGCATCTCCACTTGTTACTAGGTTAAGAAATTTTTTGAGGGGCTTTCTTATACTATTTAAAATGTTCAGTATTTTTGTCTTCAACCTTTCTATTTCTTTTTCAGTTTTTGTTAGTATTTGGAATTCTGTACGATTCTCCATTTCTACGAGTTTCTGTCTTGAGTTCTCTAACTCATCTGCTTTCAGACTAATTTTGTTCTCTAAGCTTGCAATTTGGTTTTTAACGTCACTTAGCTTTTCTAAGAGCATTTTTACCGTGTTTAATTCGTTTTGTACTTTTTCTATGCTTTCAGCATCAGTATACTCTGTTTCAATAAACTTTTTTAGCGTGTTTGACTCATCTTTGAGTTTTTTTATTAAGCCTTTGACTCTCGTCCTTAATATTATAAAGTAAGGATGAATTTTATGATCTAATTTATTTTTTGTTTTTTCCAGCATTATTAAGTTCTCTGTAAGATTTTTGTAGAACTCAGTAATGCTTTCATGATTTATTTCTGAAGGCACTTTCACATTTGAGATAGCTGCTATAATGTTCTCTCCGAATTTTTCTAGGGATCGTACGGCATCAAGGTATCCCGCTTTCTTTTTTGCAAGGACTTCTACACCTTCTTTTAGTTCCTCCCTACTTTTTTTGATCATGTCTTGTGCTTCTTCTTCTAAGCTTTCTAGAATCTTTACAATGTTCTTAATGATGTTATTTCCTTTTTTTCTGATTTTTTGTATTTTCTTTTGTGTAGCTTTCTCGAATTTCTTTTGAAATTCAGCTAGGGGAAGTATTGACATATTCTTCACCATTTTTATTTTTTAATCTTTCAAGTGCAAGTTCAATGTAACTTTTTTCAACCCAATCGCTATGCCCAAACCCTAATTTGCTTAAATATCCCCATAACTGCTTTTTCACGTTTTCAGAATCTTGATTTATTGAAGTTTCTATGCTTGCCTGTAAAAAAGATCCTAGTGGGGTGATTTCACCTTTAGCTTTCACCAACTCTACATTTTTATCGAATTCCAGTTCTATGTCATCTATTCTATATCTTTCACGTGTTTTTTTAATTATCACAAGCGGTTTAAATCCTAGTTTTTTAAGCATCTCTTTTAGATTTTCTATGTCACTGGGTAATATTTGCACTGATATGTCTTCTCTGACCTCTATGTGTCTCCCCTGTCTAGGCCCTTTCCAAGCTAATTCAACATTTTTTACCTCTCCGCTATCCTGATCGTATTCTACTCTTAGACGAAAATGCTCATCTTTCGAGAATAAAATTCTTTTATGATCGTAGTAAATATCTAGCTGTACTACAGTTTTGAGAAGTAAGGAGTTTTTCCTGATTCTTTTTGATATTTTATTGGCATCACGAACTAAAACTTTTACTTCATACTCTTTGAACAATTATGGCCCTCTCAACTTCTGGTCAAGTACCTTTAGAGACTACATAACATTTTGTGATTTTAGGTTAATAAGTTTTATAAGATGCTACGTACTTACGGTTATTTTACATGAAAATTTAGGTTTTCAAGCTATTACTGGTCTGTTCTCTTTCTTTACGGATCAAGAGTCTTATAGTTAGTTGCTGTCTGGTTATAAGCGGTTTTATTTTTTATACGTTGAGGGAATCCGGTTATATTATATCACCATAAAATAATGTTGTATAAACATCTAATTTCTAATAGTTCTATCACGAGATATTCCCGTTGAGAAAAATAGTGATGTCATATTTTTTACGTTTTTTCGGTGTAATTATTTATAAATCAATAAAATTTTTGTTAAAAATGTATTTTTTAGTTAATTTTTATTAAGCTAGTGTTTGAGAACCATACCTCTTCATTTCATGTACACAGTTACGTGTCATCATTACTCGCGGTAATACGGAATGTATCTTAATCGCGGTTCACCTAGATAGTGATGGACCTAGTGGATAACAAGTATTGATGAACAAAAGCGTTAAATTAATAAAGGAGATATAGTAATGTTGTATACTGAAAGTAGTAAGAACATATGCATATACAACCCATAGGAGGATGTAAGATATGCCAAAAGAAGCAGAACTACCTTTGGCTCCAGTTGATAGAATTATCAGAAAAGCTGGTGCAAAAAGAGTAAGTGCGTCTGCTGCTGAGGCCTTAAGAGAAATCGTGGAAGATATAGCCGTTGATATTGCGAAGAGAGCGAGAGCAATTGCTGCACATGCTGGACGAAAAACTGTTACTGGCGCAGATATAAAACTAGCATATTCACAAGCATTCAAGAGATAAAAAGATAAAATAAACAATATATCAAATCTTTTTTATTTTTAACAAATAAAGTTAAGATAGGGTTTGTTTTGTTAGTTCCTGTATGTTTATCTCAAAGGCAGCAACTGGGTTCTCTATTTTGAAGTTTTCTAGTACCTCTGGGTGTATTTCTCCTACTACTCCTAGCTCTTTGTTATCTACTAGTATCTTTGCTGTTCTCCCTTCGATAAATGAAGGATGTAATGTTGGTTCTACTTTAAATTTGATCTTTAAGTTTCTTAGTACAGCATATAGTACTGCTTGTATGTCTTCATAGCTTATTGAATAGTCACTTATTAAGGCTGCTAAATTGGTATTGTTTCTTGTCCTTGTTTCGCTTAATTCATCAAATACTATGACATCCCCTACTTCAAATATTTTATGGGGTAATTCTACATGCGCATTTTTGCTTACAATGTTTAATAATCCTGGTATTAGTGAGCGCCGCATTACGGAGTATTCTTTTGAAACCGGGTTTGCTATTTTCACCAAGTTAATGTTTTTTAGCCTCATTTTTCTTACTTGAATATCTTCGCTCGACATTACATAGTAGAATATTTCTTGGAATCCTAGTCCGATCATTAGATCTCTGATTTTTCTTAGTATCTTTGTTTCCGTGAGTTCTTTTCCTACCGTTATTGTTGGGGGAAGTTCTGGTTCAAGTTTGTTAAATCCGTATCCTACTGCTATGTCTTCGACTATATCAATTGGATGGAGAAAATCCACCCTATATGGTGGTATTTGAACCTTTACTTTATTGCTGTTTACTACGTGCGCATCCAATCTTACTTTTCTAAGGCATTTTATCATTTGATCTGGTGTTAGATCGATGCCTAGGATTTTGTTTGCGTAATTGATTTCTACTGTCATTTCTGTTGATTTAAAGTCTGGTGTTCTTATCTCTTTGTCTGGATATATTATTTTAACTGATTCTATACTTCCTGTTCGTTCAGCTATGTTTGAGGCTACAATGTTTAATGTTGTTGTAACTATTCTCCAATCTGTTCCTGTTACGTCGATGAAAAGATTTTTTGTTTTCTCTGTGACTCGCGTGACTATTCCATTAATTATTGGCGGGAGAGATAATACTTCATTATTTTTATCTACCAGTAGAGGATACTTATTGTATTTTTCTATTATTTTTCCATACTCTATTCCTTTCGGATGTTTTTGCAGGATTTCTCTTCCCGTCATTTCTTTCGTTTCGCCCAGTGGTATGAATTTTATTTTATCTGGGTCCTCTGCATAATATGTGAAAGGAGGTTCCACATTGTCTAGGTCATGGATTCCTATGGATCCTTTTCTTCGATTTCTGCAATGTGTTGTGTGTAGTTTTTCTTGTAGTTGCATTATTTGTCTAATTAGTGGATCTGACATTTCTATTCCTCTAATTATTGCGCAGGCAATGTAAGGTCTTACGGAAGACACTGATTTGTCCACCTTCACGGTGATGTTTGTTTCTTTGATTGTGTAGCTTGGTGGGCCAAGTTCTATCTCGAGGAATCCTTTTAATGCTCTTGCTAATCCTTCTGTTGATAGCATGTCCGGTCGATCGCTGGTTATTTCGATGGACAGCTCATAGTCAATTATTTCACTCCCTTGCTCTATGGGTGTGACTCTTTCCACTTCGCCTTTAATTAATAGAATATATTCTTTCAAGTCTTCGAGTGGTATTTGCTTTCCAAGTAGTTGACATAAATCGTTATAGAGCACCTGTATTGTTGGCATTAGAGCACCTCCTTTTCTCTTAACCATTCTAAGTCGTGTGTGCGAAGATATCTTATGTCATTTACACCTAGAGCTGTCATTGCAAGCCTTTCAACTCCTATTCCCCATGCTAACACTTGAACTTCTGGGTGTGGAATGTCTAGAGGTATTAACACCTCTGGTCTGAAAAGTCCTGAACCTGCTACTTCTATCCACCCGAGCTCTGGATGCTTTATGAAGCATTCTACGCTTGGTTCTGTGAATGGGAAGTATCCTGGTTTGAATTTGAATTCTTTAAATCCTAGTGCTTGTAATATTTCTTTTAATGCTCCCAGTAGATGTCTTAGAGTTAAGCCTTTGTCGACTACGATGCCTTCACATTGACAGAATTCCATACTGTGTGTAGCGTCAAGCACGTCTGGTCTGAATACTCTGTCTATGCAGAACATTTTGATTGGTGGTTGTTTATGTTCAATTAGGTATCTCATGCTTACTGCTGTTGTTTGTGACCTTAAAATTAGTCGTCGTGCAAGGTCGAAGGACCACTTGTATCCCCATCCTCTTGACCCGGTTATCCAACCGTTTTCATGAGTTGCTTTAACCTTCTCCACAAGTTCTTTTGATTTTATTTCACCTTTATTGGGATACTCTAAAATGTACGAGTCATGAATTTCCCTTGCTGGGTGATCTTGCGCTTGAAATAGAAGGTCAAAATTGTAGAATTCTAATTCCACGTATGGGCCTCTTGCCTCTTGGAATCCTAGACCTATTAGTGCTCTTCTCACTTCTTCCAAAAATTCAAGATATGGATGTTTCTTCCCGGGATATATCTTTGGAGGTTCGATTATCACATCATATTTCTTTAATTTTACTTTTTTCCATTTTCCAGTTACTATTAAGTCTCTTGTGAGTTTTTTAACCATCTCTGGTATCTTAATTTTTCCTTCTATTACGTCTTTGCCGAGCTCCGTGATCATAACTGTCCGTTGAGTCTCGGTTTTTGTAGTTGCAAGTTTTCTCTTAATTAATTCTCCTACAATTTTTGGTTTTCCTACTTCTTCCACGACGGCTTGCTTTTTTTCCATTACGATCTTGAGAACCTCTTGTTCGGGCAACCCTTCTTTTGCTGCGATTTCTCCCTCTTTTGTTATTACAATATAGGGTTCTTTGTCTTTAATTATCTTTGCCCATTTTTTGCTTCTGAGATGGCCTATAGCTAGGTTTATTTGGGTTTTCTCCAGTCCTTCGATTCCTTTTTCTAGGAGTTCTCTTATTGGTATTTTTGTTTTTTGTAGAAGTGCTTTTAGTAATCTGTATTCGGGCAACCCTTTTTCAGCATATTCTAGTCCTTCCTCTGTTAATTCGACTTTTGTTATTTCTTTTTCGTGTACTCTAACTAGGTTTTTGTTCTGTAATGAGTATATTGAAGTCAGAACTTTTTTCAGTGGGATGTTTGATTCTTTTGATATTTCTTCTGGTGTCGCTTTACCTCCAAGATTATAAAGCGTACTAAGGGTTTCTCTTTCAATGGGATATACTTCTATTTCGGTACTGGTTTCCTTAGTTATGTTTAGCACCCCCACTGGGAATTATTGATTTATTTAGAAGTAGTGTAGGATTTTGCTCGATTTGACATTCACTATTTTTGAAAAGGAGTTTTTTCTTTTTTATTATTGAAATTGGCAGGGCATCCCAACCATGCTCCGAATTTGACTACATCAAATCTTATATCATTACTTAAAAGTTTTTCCATATATCTCTTAGTTAGTTCAGTAGTAAAGCATAAATTCGAAAAGTTGACGAAATTTGATTACATTAAATGACTCGGTTACGATGGATTGCACAAAATGGTATTTGTGAGGATGATCGCGATGAGAAGCGGTTTTACGGAGACTAAGGCGATAATCTTTGATCTTGATGGGACTTTAATAAAATTCAAGTTAGATATTATTGGAATGAAAAGGGAAATTATTCACAGACTTCTAGAGTTAGGAGTTCCGAAGGACATGCTTAGTCTGGATACTAAGATTGCAGATATGATCAAAAAATCCAGAGAATATTTTTTAAAAAACAATCGTAAAGACCTAGCCTTAAAAGTTGCCCCACTGGTATTTCATATAGCAGATAAATTTGAAGTTAAAGCTGCAAAGATTAGTGAATTAGTTGATAATGCAAAACTGGTTCTTAAAAGTATTAAAGATATCGGACTTAAGATAGGTCTTTTAACTAATAATGGAAAATTTGCTACGAATATTGTATTAGAAAAACACGGTATAGCCAAGTTTTTTGACGTTATTATCACGCGAGACGATTCACAAGCTCTTAAACCTGACCCTACTGGTCTTCGATTAGTACTGTCAGCTCTTAATATCTCTCCAAAAGAAGCGGTTTTTGTGGGTGATAGTATTATTGATGCACATGCAGCTAAAGAAGTAGGGGTAACATTTTTTGGAGTTGAAACAGGTCTACATAATAAAGGTGAACTTCAGAGAGAAAATGCAGTTATGGTTTTTAGCGATCTAAAAAGTTTATTAAAATTTATTATAAGGAAAGTAAAGAAATAAAATTTATTTTAGTTCTTCTGTTAGTAGCTTTCCTAATTTTTTTACGCCGATTTCGATTGTTCTCTCGTCTCTATAACTGAATCCTAGACGCATGGTATTGATATTAGGCGAGCTTTTTTCTATCCTTTTTGTGTCTGGATTGTAGACGTATCCTTTTATTGGATAGAAGGAGTGTCCTGGTACGTATAGTATTTGGTTTGGGAGCGCCACCTTCTCTAGGAACTTTTTTGCGTCAAACATTTTCTTTGATTGCCACCATACAAAGAAGCCCCCTGTTGGATTAGTTCTTTCGCCTTCAGGAAATGTTTCGTCTATTGCATTGCACATTGCTTTACATCGCTTTTCGTAAATTTTTGTGATTTCTGAGAGTGTTTTTTCAAAGTAGTTGGCATAATATATGTTTAGAATTTCCTGTATCAGAGATGGTGTGCATAGATCTAGATATCCTTTGTCTTTTACCACTTGTTCTCTTAGCGCATCTGGCATAACTGAATATCCCACTCTGAACGGTGCTGCTTCTTTCGATGCGGTCCTTAAGTACGCTACTCTTTGATTTTCTTTATCAAAGCTTTTTATAGCTGGGAGTTTTTCGTTTTTAAATTGAATTTCTCTGTAAGCTGCATCTTCTACTATTAGGAGATTCCACGTTTCAGCTATGTCGAAGAGCTGTTTTCTTCTTTTTGTTGGCAGTGTGGTACCCTTCGGGTTATCTGAATCTGCTATCACATACAATATTTCTGGTGGTTTTTTTATTTCATCTGATTTTTCTGCGGCTCGTAACGCTTCTTCTACATATTCAGGTATAATTCCGTCCAGATCTGTTGGTACACATATGACTTTTGCACCTAGTTTTTCTGCTGGTGTCACAAAACCAAGGTATACGGGGGCTGGTGTAAGTATAGCATCGCCTGGATCTATTAATGTATCTAATATTGTGTATATAGCTTGTTGCGATCCTGTTGTTATAACGACCTCTTTCCATCCATCTTCTTTACTTAGTGGTATTCCATCTTTTTCGCGTAGATATTTGGCTAAAGTTTCTCTAAAGGACTGTAATCCAGCTGTTGGACCATAATTGTACTCATCTATTACCTCCTGTTTTCCTTCTGGTCCTCTTTTTATTTTTTCTAGCTGTTCACTGCCAAGTTCAATTAATATTTTTGCGAAAACGTCTACTGGTATTGCCCCAGGTTTTCCTCCAGCAAAGTAATACGGTACATCATATCTTAGGAGCCTTCTTATTTCTGATTCTGGTATAAATTGCGTCCAAGCAGCAAAATCAAAAAACTCTAGTTTTGAATTCATGTCATCCTCAACTCTTTTATTTCACTTATATCTGCATGTTAAACTAAAGTATCAACCATTATAATAATTTTTCTTACAGGAAGTGAAAAACAAACTTCGTATTTTTGCAGGGATACTGTTTTTAATGCAAACCGTCTGAGTAAATTAAGGCTGTTAAGGTATTCACTCTGGTTAAAAATTTTTAACCATCGCGATTGCATTTATTTCTTATTGAATAAGTTAAGTTATTTGATTTTTAGCATAATAGACTTAACAGTGTACCTTGATGTTGAAATTAATGCGACTACAACAAGTAGAGCTGCAAAATATATTAATCCTATCCAACCAAAAGCCTTTACGAAAAGCCCTCCTACAAGGCCTCCCAAAGTGTCACCAAGTCCTAGCATCATACTGTACACTCCCATTACTGGTCCCCGCTTGTCTTCTGGAGTTTCATCTACCACTGATGCAAGAGCTGCGGGCGGTAAAGCGCCAATGCCTATTACCAGCATTCCTATTAGGGCAAGTAGTGGTATTGGAATATCTGTTAGACTTTTTATGTTTGGAAACGCAATAAAAATTATTGGTATCAGTGTTATTAACCCTGCTAGACTTAGCACACCTACAATTAAAACCTTTGTTCTTCCAATTTTGTCTGAGACATGTCCCCATATTGGTTGTAAGAGGCCGAATGCTGTACCTGCTGCTGCAAATAAAAGGCCTGTTTGTAATCCGCTTACGCCAGCTTCCTCAGAGATTACAGGACCAAAGGTTGATGCCATGCCAAATAGTGTTGTAATACAAAGCCACAGAGGGAGAAGGTTTCTCAATTTTTCGTTCTGTAAAACTATTTTTAGGTCCTTAATCGACGATATCGATTCGATCTCCATTTCCCTTCTTTCCCTTCTGGCTTCATATTCCATTACACAAACTAGGATCATTACTGCTGCTACGAAAAGGGGTGCTGATATTGAAAGGAAACATTTGAATATATTTGATAAATTATTGCTTACATCAAAATAGTCATAGAAGAAGCCTCCATAAAGGAACCCCGCTATGTACCCCGATATAGTCGAATAATCGTAGAAGCCCATTAGTTTTCCTCGTTGTTCTGGTGAAGCATAGTCAGATATTAGTGCAAGAGTTGAACTAACTTTTGCCGCGGCGCCCAGCCCTACTATCGCGTGAATTGTAAGTAGCCAAATTGTTGAGTTTGAAATGGGTATTACTGCAACGGTTATGCCTGCAAGTAATGTACCATAAAGCATAACTGGCTTGCGACCTATCCTGTCCGCTAGAACTCCGAAATATGCAGCTGTAACCATTTCACTGATTGAATATGAAATGTCTATAAATGCTATTTCTAGGGGGTCTTTCCCGATAACGTTCAAGTATCGTCCAAACACCAAAAGGGTTGCCGAAAAGGATGATCTTAATAGAAACGTAGCTATATATAATGCAACTAGTGAAACTGTGTAAGATCGAATCTTTTTCATGCATATCCCCGTGTTGGTCTTCAACTAGCAAATGTTAATAGTTGAGTCTGTAAATTGTCACTCCACAATAATTAATGTTACTGTTACCTTATCTTTTTGAAAAGCCGTTGAGACATTAATACGAATAAAAATAGCTACTTAGATTTTTTGCATTGTTCAACATGTTTTTTTCTAAACTCTACCCAAAAATTTTCAAGATTTTTACCGCAATATGGGCATCGTCTAAGTCTTGGTATGGACACCACCTCGCTAGCAGTTGTTATTTCAATTCAATTGAAGCAAGATGTTAAAGTACCACCGCTTTTATAAATTTGCTCATATGTCTTTAAAGGTTCGTCTTAAAGTTAGAATGCGATGTGAAGATTTTACCGATAGCTAAGTGAAATTATTGGAATTTATATACCTCCCTTTAGACTTTTTAATGGTGAATAAAATGCCTCCATCAGGACCTGCTGGCCCAGGAGATGCACCCTTCCCATTATAACTCAAAATACCTATATTTTTTATGTTTTTCATTTAAGATTTCAGATTAACGTGATTTTATGCTATCGTCTTAAGCTGCGCCCTATACATATCTATGATCTCCTGCGTTGAAGTGGCGTCTTCTGGGGCTTTGTCGTCCCTCCATCTGCCAGTAAATCTTGGAAATCGCACCGCTATTCCAGCCTCTTCTTTAACTACACCCCATGCACAAGTATGTACAGGTGAAAGAGTTAGTTCGTCGCCAATAATTTCGATGACTTTAGCTGGTACAAACCAGAAATCTGGTTCTAACTTTGATATGACTCTGGGATGACAATGATCTATCTTATATTCTTCTAGTATTTTGGGTAGGTTTTCTAAATCCTCGTCAGTAAAACCACTTCCAACCTTGCATATGGTCTCAAATACATCTTTCTCTTTGTTATACACAGCCGCTAGTAGAGCTCCATATGTCCCCGCTCGTTTTCCCTTTCCAGCAAAAGCACCAACTATTACAACATCTATTGGTTCAACCATTTTCGACTGATAACTGCGCTTTAACTTTATCCAAAGCCATCCCCTTGCCCCTGCTTGGTATATGCTATCCGGTTTCACTGATTTAAGCATTAAACCTTCGCAACCATTTTCAATAGCTTCTTCAAAAAATTTTTCAATCTCTTTCACATCGGTGGTGACAATTGCCGGAGCTATCTTTATGTGATTTTCCTCTACAATTTCTTTAAGTCGTTTCCGCCGCTCTGTGTATGGTTTTGTTGTATAATCTTCTCCATCTACATATAATAGATCGAAGAGATACACGTTGACTGGATACATTTCTATTGCTTTTTCTATTTCATATTTTCTTCTTCTATGCATTAATTCTTGGAATGGACGTAGTTCTTCTGTCTCTGGGTCTATTGCAACTATTTCTCCTTCAATGATTACTTCATTTGCTTTAATATGCTCTCTTACATATTCTTGAACATCCGGATACTGTTCTGTGATGTTTTCAAGTCTTCTAGAAAATAATTGTACCTGACTTCCATCCTTGTGTATTTGTACTCTTTCCCCATCAAACTTCCATTCACATGCAGCCTTTCCACCGAGCTTCTCGAGAATTTCCTCCGGAGTTGCCAACCTTTGAGCTAGCATTGGTCTTATAGGCCGTCCAACCCTAATCTTAAATTGTTTTATCCCCTCGAGCCCTCCTTCAGCTATGGCTTTCGCAACTTCACCTAAGTCGCTACAAAGATTATATGCTCTTTCCAGTAGGGGTCTATTTTCTTTACTGCCAGTGAAGGCTATTGCCAAGGCATCTAGTATAGTCATGTCAGCTATGCCAAGTCTAAGTCTACCGGTAACTGTTCTAACAATATATTTGCCTTCCTTTGGTTGTGCATTGGTAAGTAAACCAGAGAGAAGCCTAATTTTTAGGTCTTGTGATCCTTCACCTGTGGCTTTAGCTATTTTGTCAAAAACGCTATAAACGTGATCAACAGTTAGAGGTTTTGTAAAAAGGGTTAACTGCCTTTTTCTCTTAATGAAGTTTTCAGCAGTTAAACCTAGGTCGCCAGTTTTTTTGAAATCTTCCTCCACGTCTCTTGTTGTTGCACCTGTAGCATTTGCTATTGCTCTTATAGCCATTTTTTCGGCTATTCCAAGTTCAAGTTCTATAAAGTCTGGATATATTTTGCCTTGTGTTAGGTAAACCACCTTATCGATTATTTCTTTGGGCGTTTCTTTGAAGAGTCTTACAAGGTAATCGGTCATTGCAAGTCTTTTAGTTGTTTGTTCAATTTTCTCATAAAATTCTACAAGTCTAATATATTTCAAGTTTAAGCCTCCAAGCGTATCATTATCAGCGCTCATCATATCTATATTCCTTAATCTTATTTGAAAGTAACTACCATTAAGCTACTAATAATATTATATAACGATGTTAGCTTTCGGTACATTTTTGAAGAACTAAAAATAAGATACCTTAAAAGTTCAGGATTTAGAGACCTCTTAGCCACTCTTAATCTTCTGATATGTAGTTACACTATGAGTTATAACGATGTAGCCATAGTGAATGCATGTAGCCACCAGTTTCTCCAGTCAGTGCAACATACATATGAGATATATTTATCGACTTATTTGAACAAGCGGCAAGATATCATTTTTTATCAATAAAGTCTGTTAATTAATCTCTTTACTTCGATATTCTTATATTTTTGATCTACCTATATTAACTTCCTTAAAAATACAATTCATCAAGTGCAATTTAAGAGGCCGAAGTTAATGAGGTTAAAGGTTAAACTACTTGACATAATTGCAGGTAAACAAACAGTTATATTGAATAATGAAGACGCTGAAGCCATCGGAGTGCATGTACATGATCGTGTAAAAGTTCAATCGAAACAGACGCATATAACAGCAATTGTTCAGGTTGCCACTACTTTTATCGCTCCTGGTCAAATTGGAATTATGAAGGACATAGCAGAGAAGTTACACGTGAAGGATGGAGAGTATGTTACAATTAAATTAGTCTCACATCCTGAATCCTTAGAATACATTAGAAAGAAATTAAAGGGCGCAACACTCTCGAAGGACGAAATCTTCGCAATCGTTAAAGACGTTGTTGAGGGAAACCTTAGCGATTTAGAAATCGCAGCGTATCTTCTCGCTGAACAATTTTATGGTATGAATATGGAAGAGATAGAATATATGACAAGAGCCATGGCAGATGTTGGTGAAAAAATAGATTTTGAAGACCCTGTTTACGATAAACATTCTATTGGCGGTGTACCTGGCAACAAAGTTAGTTTATTAATAGTACCCATAGTTGCGGCTGCAGGACTACTTATTCCAAAAACAAGTAGTAAGGCTATTACAAGTCCAGCTGGAACAGCGGACACTATGGAAGTGCTTGCTCCAGTTAAATTCACAGCCGAAGAACTCAAAGAGCTAGTAAAAAAGGTCCGTGGAGCTATTATATGGGGAGGCGGGTTAAACATTGCCCCAGCAGACGACATTTTCATTAGGGTAGAGTATCCCTTAGCTATTGACCCAGAAAGCCAGATGTTAGCAAGCATCATGTCTAAAAAACTAGCCGTTGGAGTCGACTTTCTTGTCCTTGACATTCCAACTGGAAAAGAGGCTAAAGTTGAAACTATGAATGAAGCAAGAGCTTTAGCCAGAAAGTTTGTTGAACTTGGAGAGAGACTGGGAATTCATGTTGAGTGTGGAATAACTTATGGTGGTCAACCAGTTGGTCACGTAGTCGGACCAGCGCTGGAAGCTAAAGAAGCATTACTTGCTCTTCAAGGTAAGGGTCCTACAAGTCTAATTGAGAAATCTACTGCACTTGCTGGTATACTTTTAGAACTTGGAGGCTTAGCGATGCGAGGAAAAGGAAAAGATGTCGCCATGGATATATTGACAAGTGGAAAGGCATTAAAAAAGATGAGAGAAATTATAGAGGCTCAAGGTGGCGATCCTAATATAAAACCTGAGGACATCCCAATCGGGGAACATAGAGTACGTATAGAAGCGCCATGTGATGGATACATAACTGACATTAGTAATGAAGCTATTAAAAAAATTGCTAGAGCTGCCGGAGCACCTATTGACAAGGGTGCTGGTATTATTCTTTATGGTAAACGAGGATATAAGGTTAAGAGGGGAGATCCTATTCTGGAAATTTGCGCTGAAAGGGAAGCCAAATTATCGGAAGCTTATGCACTTGCAATGAAATTACAGCCCGTAACTGTCGAGGGTATGCTATTGCATAGAATACCCGAATATAGATAAAAAGAGAATTTACTCTGTTACTTCCATTTTTATACCGTCTTTTGTTATAACTGCAACTTGTATTTTACCTCCAGATGCTATATCTCTTCTCCTAGCTGCTTTTACAGCTCTCTTAGCTAATTCAACCGCTTCTTCAATAGGCATATTCTCACGATATCCGTCTTCCAGTACTCCGTAAGCTACGACACTGCCTGACCCGGTGGCTGCAAACTTGTCTTCCTCAAGAAGACTTCCCAGCGGGTCAAGAGTGAATATGTGCGGTCCTTCTTCGTCAACTCCTCCAACGATAAGCATCGTAATATATGGATACAGTCTATTTTGGAATAGCAATATGGCTGTAAGCTGGGAAACTGCTCGCACACTTAATTCTCTTCCCAGCTCCAATCTTCTTAAATTTACATTCGCTCTAATGATTCTTATTATCTGCTGGGCGTCTGCTACTGTCCCCGAGATTGTCATTGCTATGTGATCTGTTATTTTATGTATTTTTGGTGCTCTGTGGCTTGCAACCAAATATCCCATCGTTGCTTGAGATTCTGTTGCTAGAACTACGCCACCATTACAGATTATACCAACTGTTGTTGTTCCGGTAACTATTGGCTGGGGATACCCGTCTTTGGGGGATAAAAATGTCAAAGTTTTTTCCTCCTTATTCACATGTTAGTTGTCAATGTGACGTTACCATTATTAACTTTTATTCTTACCGTTTCATAACTACACCATATCATAGTCTTGCTCAATAAAGATATTTTTGCAGAGATATTTTAGCTATGAACAATTTTCTCTAAAAATTGTTCTAAATCGTTCCTTAGAATGTAAACTGGTTACTACGAACCCCAAACTTGACTTATTTTTGATAAATAAATTAATTAAGGTAGTTTGTTCTTATTAGAAATAATCATAAAGTGAAGATTAGAATTTTATCGTTATACCTAGGACCCCGTTTAATATTAACACTCCATGGGTGATTTCATGAGAGCAGAGAGAAGAGAAAAAATACCATTAGTTGGAAAAATCAATTTCCAGGATCTAATGAGATACGCTTTGGATCTAAGTGCCTTGGATGTTAATGTCTACTTTAGACTATTAGATGGAGAAGCAACAGTTAAAGAACTATCAAATAAATTAAACCGTAATAGAAGTACTATCCAAAGAGCTTTAACTAATTTAATTAATAAGGGTTTAGTTACTAGAGAGCTTAAAACTATGAAAAACGGCGGATATTACTTTAAATATAAAGCTATTCCACTAGAACAGGTGGAAGAAAATCTACATGAAAAAGTTAAAAAGTGGTATACAAAATTGTCTGCCCTTCTAGAGGAATACATGTTAACTCACAAGAGTTCAGAATAAATGATCGGTAATAGCATTTTAACAATTATTGTTGCCAATTTTTTCCCTGTAGGTGTAGTTCCACTTTCGGAAACACTTAGAATTTTGATATTTTTGAGAGTTATTTGACTTAACAGGCCTTCTCCAGATAGATAGTCTAAAATAAGGTCTTTCGGTTTGGTGTATTTTCTTTTAATCCTTGCCCAGTAGAACCCGTCTTTTTCAAAGGCATTAGGATGTTTTTGTAAAAACTTCTTTACATGATCTATCATATCGACTGGGGGTCCTTTCCTTAGGAAATATGGTTCTATCTCCTTTTTTGGAAAGTAGAAACCTAAAGCGTAGATGGGATCTTCAAAATATACTTCATATATTGTTTTTCCGAACCTTTCCTCGCCAGTCTCCTCCTTTTCTAGGAGAAAGGAAAGACGGGAAGCTAATCTGTATAATTTATCTCTAAGAATAGCGTAATGTAAGTTTTTAGTGTTTTTAAACTCAACAATAAGTAATTGATTTTTATAATTTCTTTCCTCTGCTAAAGAAAGAGGCTTGATAGGTTTCTTAATAAAGTATTCTTTTGAGGGATTTGTAAGAAATTTTTGAGCTACATGATTAGCGTAAAGATATGCTCTTTTATCGATACTTGCAGCAGCATTTCTGTTTGGATCAGTTGGATCTACAATAATCAAAAAATCTTTTCCAAATTTTGGGTGTTTTCTCAGTTCTTCTGCTTTTCTGCCAAAAAAGTCAATTGGAGTTTTAGGTAAATTCTTAAGGTTCAATAGGACTCTTTCGAATGCTTTGTAAAAGTATATTAATAGCTCTACACTAAAACCCGTAAATCCGCTCCTTCCAATGGCGCACATATCGCCGTAAGTATAACAAGCCTTTAGAAAAGCCTTTAATAACCTTACTTCATCTCTTTGCTCTTTTGAAAGGTTTTTGTGCACAAACCTAGAGTGGTGGGGTGTCCTATCAACTGCAGTTATTGGGCCACGTTTTAGTAATTCTTGAAGTTCTAACCAAAAGCCAGCTAAAATATCTACATCAAAACCACTAATTTTAGCAGAAAGATATGGATGTTCAGCGTATGTTATTTTTATGTTAGTGCAACCGGCGTTTATAGCTGCGGGTTT
>JAUQZC010000123.1 GCA_030587435.1 Candidatus Baldrarchaeota archaeon
TTTTACCTTATTTTTCTAATTATTGAATTAACAATTCCTGGTGTAATGGAGGAAATTAAAAGTAGACCTGAAACCATAAGTAATTTCTTCATGTATAGTTTCTCGTTTCCACTTAACTATATTCTTCAAACAATTTATGTCTTTGGGATGCTTTCACCAGCGGAAGAACTATTGTTTAGAGGATTTATCCAAAATAAATTACAAAAAATAATGTCTCCCCACTTAGCTGGAATTGTTCAATCCACTTTATTTGGATTAACTCATTTCATTCCTGCATATGCTAGCGGCTGGCTTCTTCTCCATTGTTTAACATACGGTTTAATAGGTTTCATTGGTGGAATTATTTTAGGAGCCATTTTCTACAAAACAGATAATAACATTGTAGCATCATGGATTGCTCACGCAATTGCCGATTCACCGTTGATGTTGTTGCTCCTTATATAAATAGGAAAGGTGAATTGTATAGAAACTGTGTGATGTTTTAAATTGATGCAAGGTTATTTAAAATTGTTAGATCAAAGGTCTTCTACAAAACTTTGGTCGTAAAAATTAATAGCATGTAAATGAAGTTAAAGTTTCTAATTCTCAAATTTCAATAATAATTTTAATTTTAGTAAAATATTTTTGAGGAAAGTTATTGTTGTTGGTTGGTGAAAAGGTTGGTTGTTTTTGATGAAGATATGATTGTAAAAGCTGTGGAGAAAATTGGACCTAGTGTAGTTACAATTGCAACTGTGCAAATAGTTAGGAATATGTTTTTGCAGCCTGTTCCTGTGAAGGGTATAGGGTCCGGGTTTGTTATAAGATCTGATGGGTACATATTGACTGTAAATCATGTTATCCGTAGAGCTAGGAAAATGGAAGTAGTATTGTCGAGTGGTGAAGCTTTAAGTGGACGTATAGTTGGAGCAGATCCAGCAACTGATATAGCTGTTGTAAAGGTTGAGGCTGAGAATTTACCTGTAGCGAAACTTAGTGACTCTTCGAAGCTAAAGGTTGGGCAGATCGTTGTAGCTCTTGGTAATCCTTTTGGTTTAACCGGTGGCCCAACTGTTACGATGGGTGTGATTAGTGCTTTGAACAGATCCATACGTTCAAAAGCCCTTGTACTTGAAGATTTGATACAAACTGATGCTGCAATAAATCCTGGTAATAGTGGCGGGCCCCTTGTAAATATTTATGGTGAAGTTATTGGTGTTAATACTGCTATAATTCCTTATGCCCAAGGCATAGGCTTTGCTATTCCTATTAATTTGGCTAAGAAAGTTTCAGAGGAGTTAATAACCTATGGTAGGGTTATTAGGCCTTGGATAGGTGTTGTAGGTGTGACAATAAATGAGAAGATAGCTGCGTACTATAATCTTCCAGTTGATAAGGGAGCATTAATTATTGAGGTTGCGCCTAGAAGCCCAGCTTATAAAGCAGGTATTAGAGTAGGAGACATAATTACTGGTATTGGTGAAACCCCTATCAATAGTGCAGATGATTTGAAGAAAGAGATAAGTAGGAGAAGGATTGGAGAAGAAATAGAGGTGCACACCATTAGAGCAGGTAGGAAAGGGATTGTAACAATTATACCTGAGGTTCGATAACCGTCTAAACACCAATAAATTAGTAGTTCCGGTGAACATGATGAAAGTGTTTGTTTTCGGACTTGTTGAGAAGGATGCTGGCAAAACAACCGTTTCAAAAATATTACTTCATTTCTTTAAGGAATTAGGTTTAAGTTTTATACCTTTTAAGCCCATGAGCGGCCATAATTTGTGGTATCAGTGGCAGGCGTTTAAACAATGTATTAAACAAGAGAAGCTTTTCTGCGAAGACATATATCATCTCCGAGAAGTAGCTAATGTAAATATGCCTATAGAAGTGTTGAATCCTGTAGATTTGCTGTTTGCACCTCTAGATCTCGACTATTTTATAAGTGAAGGTTTTGAAACAGAATTTTATATGACTGATCCTACGGCAGTACTGGTTATGGAGAGAGTCACCACGAGGCTTCACGGTAAATTTAGGAATGTTTATTTAGTGAACAGCGCTTTGGAAACTCATTTAAAATACCTTAAACCGGTAGTAGAGAAGTTGCTGAAGCATTCAGATGACATATTGACTTTTAGAGATACAAATGAACAAATTGAAACCCATATGAGACTTGCTGAGAGGGCAATAAACACATGTTACGGGGAAATTTCCGAAAAAACGGATAACATTTTAATTGAGAGTTTTAATGATGCTGTTATGCCTTGTAAACAGGTTTTAGATGTTAATGTTCCGATAGGGGTTGCTCCAGGCCACATACTTATATTCGATCCATCAAAATGGAGTAAGGCACTCTCAATAATTACGCAGGTCAAGCATCCAAGTAATTTAAAGGCTCAAGACATAATTCCAGTTTTAAAACCCGAAAAAATATTCAAGATACAGCCAGTATCTAAAAACTATCTTAATAAGCTGGAGAAAATTATGAAAAACTATAAACCATTCTTAGAACAAATAGAGAAGACAGTGAGAACTAGTGATGAAACAAATGCATCCACATGAATATTATCAGCTAAATCGTTAAAACATACTATATTTATTTAAAATTTCCTCTGCGAGTGAGTAATTTGCCTTACACGAAAATTGTTGAATGGTACATGCAAAGTAATGTTATAAGAGAGATTGTTGATTTTTCCCTAGATAGATGGATGGCCATACATTGCGAAGCTAGAGACGAAAAAGGAAACCAGCTTTTCCTTAGATACTGGAAAGGCGGAAAACCGATAACTATAGCTTCTGAGGAAGACTTCAAGAAAATTTTCCATATTTTTCGAAAATATAGGCCTAGAACTTTTTATGTGACCGCAAATCAATATTATAGGTTACGTGTTATTGAAGATACAATGGATATGAGAAATATTGAGAAGTGTATGCCGACATGGGACATAGATAACGTGTTTCAAAAATGGGAAGCAACCATTGAAGTGGCTAAAGTAATCGTCGAATTTTTATATCAATATGGCATTGAGAAATCTGTTTTTGTGAAGTGGAGCGGAAATGGGGCGCATGTTCACATAAATCCTCTGGCATTCAGCGATGAAGTAACCACAAAGATTAATCCTCTAGATATAGCTTATGCGACCGTTGAATACGTAAATATAAGATTAAAGCAAAAATATATCGAGATTGCTGAGAAATTTAAGGCTCCAGAGTTAAAAGTGGAAAACAAAATGGATATAAAAAGAGTGTTTACATGTCCATTATCCCTTCACCGAGAAGTAGATAGAGTAGCAATATGTATAGATCCTGAAAAACTTGAAAACTTTGATCCCGTATGGACACGGCCAGAAACGTACCGCCACTATACTGATTGGAGGAGATACAAGGAAGGAGAAGGAGATAGATTAGCTGAGGTAGCTTTTGAAACTATTGGACCGTGCCCCTACCTCGGATCCACTAAGAGACGAAGAAGGAAAGGCACCAGGCCCGATGAGATAATAAGGAAGTTTCTAAAATTTGATTTATGAGTGTATGAAATGGTTAAGGTAACTTTGTATTGTATGCAATGTGGAGAACATAACACAATTAAATTTGAAAGCATACCGGCTGCGCCTCATTTCCATTATTTTAAATCTGTTTGCGGCGAATGTGGCGCGGACATCTATATTCTTGCATGGAAATGCCCCAACTGTCAAGAAACCTATCGAATAGTTTCAAATTTTGACTTTCTTTCCGCGATTGTAAGGAGCGTTCAAAGTTTTCTTAACGTCAACGAAAATATTTCAATTAAAATACTTGGACAGTGATGTGTGAAATGTGGAAAAGCATACCAGTTAATTTTAGAAGATATCATTGCTTTTTAAACCAAATCAGGATATACTATTTGGTTATCTTATTCTCATTAATACGAGGTGTCCATCTAGTTATCATTGGTGCTCTATCGAAGTCGTCGTCGGTTGAGGCAATGTTCCTGCAGTTTATGGCAAGCATGACTGAAAGATGTAAAGCATCTCTAGGGAGAAGGAGATATTTTTTCATGTAGTCTACCATGTTTTCAACATGTTCTTTGGAAATGTCTATTATTTTTAGGTTTTCGATTCCAAGAATTGTATCTAAGCCTAATTCTACATAGTTTGAAAAGTTGGAAATTACCTTAGGATTTTTTCGCAGGATATTTATAGGATTTTCTTGAAATTTCTCTTCAATTTTCTTAAGTAGTAGTTTATACGCAAGCTCGTCTAAAACTAGAGGCGAAGTATATCCGATAATTTCTTTTCTTTCAATTTTCTCCAAAAGGTTTGTACAGATTTCCTGTATCTTTTTTGGACCCCTTAGGTATAGATGAAAAATATTTGCATCTATAAAGATAGACTTATTTTTTGGAAATTCAGACAGATTTTTTATCAAATTTACTTCTCTCCTGTTTTCCGTATTTTTTCTCGAAATAAAATGCCAACAATTCTGGGTCCAATGTAGCGTATTCGATCTCATCACTATCTGGGGGTCCTAGGATCCCAGCATTTTCTCTCACTTTCACTTTCCTAATAGGTTTTAGTACAGCTTCGTTTTCATCGTAAATAAAAATGATTTCAGACCCTTCAGTTAAATTCCATGTCTTTCTTAACTCAAGTGGTAGGGTAATCTGACCCTTTTTACGAACCTTAACTTTTACTTTTTGCATTTCGACCACTACACAAAAGTTGGAATATATATTATTAAGTCTTACCATTAACTTTCATGTTAGAATTATGTGCATAAAATGAGAACTTATATAAGATATGCTAGGGAAATTAATACTATCAAAATGCGTGAAGTTTTATGTTATTCTCTTAAATGAAATTATTATAGCTTCATTTAATTTAATCCGAATATCAATAGCAAGAAATTTCCCAGAAAACCCCAATCATCTAGACTCATGGAATTTGAACTATTAAAACGTGAATTAATCTAGAAACATAATAATCAAGTTCAAGAAAAATCACGGTTTCCTTATAAAAGACAGTTCGC
Source organism: Candidatus Baldrarchaeota archaeon (assembly GCA_030587435.1). The sequence continues at coordinate 4,987 of JAUQZC010000123.1, forward strand.
ACCTCTTCGCCTTATTTATCTCCTTGTCAGGTTCACAGAATTTCCTATTTAAAGGTTTAATGTAAGATAGCATTATGGAGAATGTAATAGCCATTTGTGCTAAAACCAGAGTTCGAGAGGGTTAAATATCATATTGTCAGATTTAATTGTAATGTTAAAACTTGGCTGCGGTTGAAGTTTAATGTTGGAGTTGAATGTTAGAAAAATGAGTTTTACAGTTGGATGGGTTTCTAGAAAGGAGTTTGAGAAAATTACTTTGATAGCTGATTATATAAGTTATGATAAGGCTAGAAAATGTAGTATATATAGGTTAAACCTCGAGAAGTGCAGGAAACTAGGTGTGGAAAAAGCTAGAGAAATACTTGAAAAATATGGCATAAGAATCTCTGAAAGCCTTGCAGGAATTTTAGAGAAAGCCAAGAAACCTATTGCAGTCGTAGATTTGAAGGGTAGTGATCTAATTATTCACGGATTGAATGAAAACGTTCCCGAGTTGTTAAATGTTTTAATATGGGATAAAGTTGACAAGATTTTTAGGTCAAAGCCATTCAACTACCATGAAATATGCGGAATATTGAGGCAAAAAGGATATCAAATAGTTTCTACGGTGAGGGAGGATTGGAATTTAGATGTTGAGACAAAACCTACTTTTGAGTTAAGACCTTATCAATTGGATGCTTTTAAAGCATGGGAAGATAACAATTATCGTGGAGTGATTGTTTTACCGACTGGAGCAGGTAAAACCCTCTTAGCTCTCTACGCGATCCATAAACTGAAATTAAGATCGTTAATAGTTGTTCCAACAATAGATTTGCTTCGACAATGGCAGGAAAAAATAGTAGAAGGACTAAATATACCGGAGGATATGGTTGGAATATTTGGCGGCGGGAAAAAGGAAGTTAAGCCAGTAACCATAATAACCTATGACAGCGCTTATGCAAATGTTCATAATTTGGCGGACAAACATGGACTACTGATTTTCGACGAAGTACATCACCTCCCATCCCCAAGTTACCGTAAAATTGCTGAATGCCATGTTGCTTGGAGACGTATGGGTTTAACAGCTACACCCAAGAGAACCGATGAACTTCACAGAGAGTTAGATTATTTGGTTGGCCCAATTGTTTACCATGTTGGTTTTGACGAGCTTGCTAGGGAAGGTTATGTGGCGGAATATGTTACAAAGCGTATTTATGTTGATTTAACTCCAAGAGAAATGGAGAAATACGATAAATTAATGAAAATATATGATCACTATGTTGAAAACTACGTTTATGTTCGAGATCCTCGGGAAGCTTTCCGTCAAGTAATTCTTCGCAGCAGAGTTGATAGAAAGGCTCATGAAGCGCTTTTAGCAAGGGAAAAGGCAAGACAATTAGCTTTGAATGCTAAAGGAAAAATAAAGAAGCTAGAAGAACTTCTTGAAAAATATAAAGATAAAAAAATCTTAATTTTCTCGCGATACACAGACATCGTTGATGACATTTCAAGTAGATTGTTGATTCCAAAGATAACTCATAAAACTCCGGAAAAAGAAAGAAAAACTATTCTTAAAGCCTTTAGGGGAGGAAAAATAACAAAACTTGTAACAGGAGAAGTATTGGATGAAGGTATAGATGTCCCTGATGCTTCAGTGGGGATAATTATCTCTGGGACGGGAAGTGAAAGGCAATATATTCAGCGTTTAGGGAGGATTTTAAGGCCAAAAGAAGAGGAAGCAGTACTCATAGAACTGATTACACGAAAGACAATAGACGTATCGCTATCTAAAAGAAGAAAACCCAGCAGCAATTAGATCGAATACGAGAGACAGAAAGCCAAAATGTTGAGAAGATCATTTTAGTGTTTGCGGTAACATTGATATTAATTGATCTTGTAAATTGTGAAATGAAATGCATAAAAAATAATATTCAGTTTCAATACTTAACATGTTTTATTGGCAAACGGTTAAAGGTAGGTGTATTTTACTATGGTTATGTCTTATGGCCATGTGGCTGATGCTCTTTACATAAAGTTTTCCGATGGGGAAGTAGCTGACAGCGAGGAAATATCAGAAGGCGTCATTATCGACTATGACCAAAACGGACGTGTTATTGGAGTTGAGATATTGAACTTTTCTAAAAGGAAAATAGATCTAAACAGATTAATAATGTTGAAGGAAGAAGAAATAATCGCAGAGGTAGCTGCATATTGATAAGACTATTTGGCAGTTAGTGTTAATTATTGCGGTGTTAGATTATGGGTTTGGGTTTCTCAAATTTGCAGTATAGAATCATTAAGGGTAAAATTTACCCCTTTTTCCTGGATCGTAGATATGAGGCTGAAATATCTGCGGCTATCAACATATTTGAAGAAAATGTGGGGAAAAAGGTTTCAGAGATTCCAAGGGAATTGATTGAAGATCTTTTTGAAGATAAGAGAGTTGGTAGGGGGGTTTGTCTTGTTTTAGAGAAGCTTTATGGAACAGAGATGCCTGAAATGGAAGATGTAGTAAGGAGAGAAGTTATTTCTCGATTGAGGGCAAATGGTATAAAGAGTTTGGAGGATTTTAAACTTGCATTCTACTCCTATATAAACGAAAAGTGGGGAGGATTCGTACCAGAAAAGTTTAGAAATAAAGCCGTAGAGGAATTTGCTGAAAAATATAAGTTAAGACCTATTGATGTTGAAAAACTGTTAACCTTAGGTGAGGAAGAAAGCAAAGTTGTTGGCAGACCATCAAGTAAGCCTACGGTAGACGATGTTATAGGTATCTACAATTTTGAGGTAATAGATACATTGATAACAAATGGCAAGAAAGTTGAAGCTATTTTTCACGTGAGGAATCTGGGAACTGTAGCTAAGAGAATTATTAGGGAAGCGAAAAGGTTTTCGGTTTTATGCGACTTATATTTGGAGGACGGTAAACTTAGAGTGGAGTTTTATGGTCCTAGGGAGCTTTTTGGCAGAGCCACACGTTTTGGAAGAGCAATTAGCCACACGTTTTTCAAAACATTAACGTTATTTGGAAGTTTGGAAGCAAGGCTTTTAGAATTTACTGTAGAAGTTGTTTTACGTGAAAAAACATATATTTTACGTGCAAAGCCACCGCTACCTTTAGTTAAAATCCCCGAAAAATATGAGGCCAAAGAAGCTATGTTTGACAGCTTTGTTGAAAAAAGGTTTTATTGGGCAATAAAGTCAAGTAAGCCGAGAGGCTGGGACATTATAAGAGAACCAGAGCCCATAATTCTCGAAGGGATGATAATTGTTCCAGATTTTGTGCTTGTAAAGAACGGCGAGAAAATTTTTGTTGAAATAGTTGGATATTGGAGGAAAGAATATCTTGAGAAGAAAAAGAAGCAATTTGAAGTTCTTAAGAGACATGGTCAGAAAATAGCGATTTTAGTTGACCATAAATATTTTGACGAACTCAAGGGATGCGGGTTACCAGTTTTCAAATATAAAAGAAAACAAGAGAAAGTGGACATACCTTTTGGAAAAATATTAAACTTCCTTGACACATTTCACTAAAAGTTAAATTATGATGGCTGCGTGCACCGTAGTCATCCACTAAAACAAACACACACCACATTGTTAATTGCTGACTACATATCCTTAGCAATAAATTAAAAACTTAGAAATAATGTTAATATGAGGAAGGGAGGTGTAAAGTTGAAGCCGTTTTCTGAGCCCGGTAAAATATCTGACACAATTCTCATGTTAGACGCTTATGGTTGGAGAACAAGTAAGACTACATCCTCGTACGTTATTTTAGGTGAAAAAGTTGCTTTAATAGAGCCTGCGCATAGGAGCTCAGCTGAAAAAATCGTAGAAGGGCTGAAAAACTTCAATGTGGATCTGGATAAGGTGTTTTATGTTCTTGTAAGTCATAGACATTTTGATCATTCAGCAGGAGCTCCACCGCTGTTAAAATATCTTCCGAACGCTGTAATAGGTGCACATCTATATACCATTGAGAATTTTAAGAATCCTGAAAAGTTAAACAGGGCTTCACAGCAAATGTATGGAGATTACGCAGAGCCTATAGAACCTGTGAGAGACGAGGAAAAACTACGTGTTTTGAAGGAAGGAGAAATCTTAGAATTGGGTAATGAACTTGAGATAGAGGTTGTATATACGCCTGGCCATACTTCAGATCACTATGCGTTTTATGAAAGAAAAAATAAGTTTATGTTTACAGGAGATGCGGTAGGCATTTTTGGGTGCAGATCGCTCTCAGTAATACCAACAGCTTTTCCGCCAAGTTTCAAATACAAGAAGTATATGGAATCGCTTGAGAAGATGCTTAACTACGATCTTGAAATTGTTTCTTTTGCTCATTTCGGTGGAGTAATGGGTAAAGATGCTAATGAAGTTATCAGGTTAGCCATTGAGACATTAGAAGATTGGAAAAGCATTGCAGAGGATGTTTGGGAAACAAGTAAGGACATTAGTGATTTAGCGAAGAAACTTAGCGAAAAATATCAGGAAAAACTTGAAGTGTTTCCAAAGCAGGTAAGAGGTTTTATATTTCAAATATTGGCAACAGGTTTAGCGAACAGTCTTTTCCAAAGAAAATAAAAACGACCTAAACATAAGTTAATACAGTAGTATAACGGTTATGTAGGTGTGGAAATGAAAAAGATTGAGGAAATCTTCTCAAAGATATTTAAGGAACCAGAGCAAAAGGTAGGCCCGCCTCCAGCATATAAACCTCACCACATATTATTAACGCTTTTTATCTTGCATAAAAGTGGAAAACCTGTTGGAAGATATGTTCTCATGGATCGGTTGGGTATTGGGGAAGCATCTGCTAGAACGTTACTTAAATTTTTGACAAATCTTGGACTAATAAAATCTGTTGATCGGAAAGGACATGTGCTAACCGACTTAGGAGAAAAAGTGGTTACAAAAATAATGGAAAAAATAGTGGATATAAAGGAGGTTAAAGGACTTAAAAACGTAACTCTAGGCCCTGTAAATGTTGCATGCCACATAAAAAATACTGCACATCTTATTAAAGATGGTTTAAAGCAGAGAGATGCAGCAATAATGGCTGGAGCAAAAGGAGCAACCACTCTAATTGTTCGCTCAGGGAAAATAACATTTCCAGGAGAAGACGTCAAGATAGGCGAAGAAAATGAAAAAGTTCTAAATAGACTATTTGATTTGAAAGAAGGGGATGTAATTGTCATTGGAACAGGAGATAGTCTTAAAGAGGCAGAAAATGGAGCAGTAGCAGCAACGCTAACAATACTTTCTCTTCCGAGCCTTAAATAATTCTAAATGTCAGGTTTTAGCTTTTATGGGGAACTTAAAGTTAAGAAGATTATTCACCTCATTTATTATGAAGGTATGAATGCGCGGTAAATTTCATCATGGCTGATTACCAGAAGCCAACAGCTCTTACTCCGTTTCTTTTCATCCATTTCTCAGAACTTTTTATGAAATGTAGAGCTATTATTGCCATTATTAACGCTTCGACGATCGAAATTATTAATGCTTCAGTAAATAGGGCTGACATGTTTATTGCGGTTGCAATTTTTGCTAAGTGGGTGGGTGCTACATATGGTATGCACAAGTAGGCTATTCTGATCGATTCTGGTAAACTTTGGACGGGTATCATTAATATGCCTACAACGGCGAAGTTTAGAATCTCAAGCATGTTATGTGGTATGCTTGTTCTAATCGATATGGCAGCGATGGTAAGTCCGTAAGATAATCCCTCCACTACCAGTAATAAGAGGGCTAGAACAAGTAATGGTAGGTTATTTACGAGTAGTACGTTAGTATTGAAAACTCCGTTGAGTATAGCAGCCATAAACAGTAGTGAGGCGGTGATGACTGAAAAACTGGGGATTATTCTGCCAAGTATCATTTTAAATGGTGAAATTCCTCTTAAGGTGTGTTCTTCTACCATTCCGATTGATATGAAAAAGTTCATCCAGCCTCCTATAAGTGAAGAAAACTGTGAAATAACATTCCAAGCAACGATTGTCCAGAAAGCCGCTTTAACAGCTATGCCCAGATATTCGCTGGGAACGAAGAGTAAAGCACCTAAGATGAAAAGGAAAATCCATGCTGTCTCTGCTAGTATCATGTTTAGAAAGGACCATTTGTATCGCCGCAGTCTTAGGGTGTGTAACCATAATATTGCTTTAATTCTGGTTATAGCCATTTAGATCGCTCCCTCCTTCATAGCTTTTTTCTCACCTGCATCGACAAACATGTATGCTAGAGCATTGTAGAATATTGTCATGCCGGCTAGTACTCCTATTAGGAAAGTTATAGCTGCAAGTTTTGGGGTCCCTATTATGGCAACAGTTCTAGCTAGTTCAATAGTGTAGGTTGAAGGTAGTAGTTGAGATATTAGCCTAGCCCAGTGAGGCAATAGATAAACAGGGTAGAAAGCACCTGAGAACAGCAGTATAATTGGGTTTAACCAGTCTAAAACATTTGATTCTTCCTTTATTGTTAAGAGAAACGATGCGAAAAGTGCTGAGAAACCCAGCAGCGGAAGCATACCAACAGTTGCTGCTAAAATAAATATCCCTATGTCGAGGATTCCTCGATAAACTCCTTCTAAAACTAAAATTAAGGGTACAAATTCCATTATTTGTATGAACGTGAAAAGCAAATATCTTGGAATATAGGTCAGAACTAAGGTTGATGATGTTTTATTTGGGGATAATAATATGTAGGGCAGCGTTCCAACCCATCTGTAAAAAAGCACATTTCCTCCAACTCCCCACATAACGTCCACCGAAGCCATAGCGATAAGAGTTGAAGCTATAAAGAAAATAATGGGATTCACCGCTAAACCTACATTTTCTTTAAATGCTTCAGGGCTTCCAAACATCATTCCCATACCAAGTATAAGGGCTAACATTAAATAGGGCCATAAAAGCATTGAAATAAAAGCTCCTCTATTATTTTTGTAGAAATATAGGTCTAACATTATGCCAGACTTTAAGAGGGATTTTAAGCCCATGTTATCACCTCTAAAAGCCGCTTTTACCTGTTAACTGTATAAAGACGTCTTCAAGGGAGGGTTCTTTAACTTCCACTTTTTTAACACTGCATTTATGTTCGTGAAGTATTTTTAAGACCTTGGAGGTTATTTCGTCGCTTTCCGTAGGTGGAATAACTAATTTTATTCTGAATCCTCCATTTTCAGCAAAAGCATCTGACACTATGCCAGTCTTGCCTTTAATGGCTTCAATTATGGATTTAACAGGCACGTTGGCTGGAAGAAAAGTAAATATTTCAAGTGCAACATTATTGGCTACACTTCGCTTCAGATTTTCAACAGTGTCTAACGCTATTATCTTACCTTCATTTATTATTGCTATTCTATCACACATGATTTCAGCTTCAAACATGTTGTGAGTGGTAACGAGTACGGTTTTTCCCTTTTCATGGGCTATTTTTACCAATAGTTCTCTAAGTGTTCTTGCAGAGGGAGGATCTAAACCCAGCGTAGGTTCATCTAAAATTAATACTTCTGGATCCGTGATTAATGCTCTAGCTATGCTTAATCTTGCCTTCATACCTAGTGAATATTCTTCATATAACTTGTCGGCTGCACCGAGCTGATTTAATCCCACTAGGTCTAGTATTTCTTCAACTTTTCTTTTAAGAAGAGGGTTGTCCATTCCATATAACATACCAAAATAAATTAGGTTCTCTCTTCCTGTAAGTTTCCAAAAGAAGCCTTTTTCAACAGTTAAGGATACTCCTATTACTTTTCTAACCTTAGCAGCTTCCTTCACAACATCGTAACCTAATATTTTTGCTTCGCCACCATCTGGAAGCAGCAGGGTGCTTAATATTTTTACAGTTGTTGTTTTCCCTGCTCCATTGGGCCCAAGTAGTCCAAAAACTTCTCCCTTATTGACAGTAAATGATATACCTTTGAGAGCATTTACTATTTTCTTTTCACGTTTAAAAAAACCTTTTCTCAAATAAGTCGTATAGTTTTTTACTAAGTCCCTTACGAGTATAGTTGGCTCCCTGCTCATGTAAAACCACCTTTATATATTGGAAGAGCGGTAAAGACCCGATGTTTTAACATTTTCTGCTATATGCATTTTACCCCGTTACTTCAGATATGTGAAGTTTATAGTTGTAAACTTATATAAATTTTTTCCACAAAAGTGAAGAAAGAAAACAAACGCTTTCATTGATGCTTCACAGCCACAATAAGGAAGCATCCCCCCACATTGAAAACCGTCACCACAATAATTGCCCTCGGGTTTTTAAGCGTTACGAAAGACATTTCTACTTCAACTTTCATCGGTTAAACTTTTAAAGTTACCTCTGACATTATTTTGAGACTCCCGGAAGAATGGAAAATATGGAGATAAATGACAACAAAAAATACATTTACGAAGTGACAATCTAACAACTATAAAACGTGAAAGCAGTATTTTATAATTTATTAGTTTGGTTTCATAAATAATTTGTACCCGAGTTTTATTCCGAGATATAACCAGAGAGGATAAGTTAAGAAGATTGCTATAGCAAGGATGTTCATCGGTCCAAAGGGGTTTGCATAAGTTGGGGTAGATGTATCGACAAAAGGTTTTAGGCCGAGGAGTTCGATACCTGAATTCCACATAAAGTGGTTTCCTTTGCCGTATTCTCCTAGTCCCGGCATATTTATATAATCGAGATAAAGTAAGCCTGCAATTAGCCAGAAAAACGTTATTGTAATGGTGGAAGAACCTACGAGTATTTTCTTGGATTCCTTTTCACGTAAAAATTTAGAGTATATGCCTACTTCAGTTATGCCGCAGAGTATTAGTAAGATTGGATCGATTAGGAAGCTCATATCCATCCAGCTCTCTTATACCAATCTATAGTTTCCTTTAAACCAATCAATGCATCTGGATAAACTAATTTATATCCTAAGGATTTTATTTTCGAATTATCCATAAGGGAATCGTACGTTAAATATCTGATGGCATCCCTCTCTATAAGTGGCCGTTTACCTGTTATTTTAGCGTAACACTCAGATAGACTTGCCAGTAAATTAAGTATCCACATTGGAATATGAATCCTATAGATTTTCACGTTAAGTATTTTCGTAGCAGCTAATAAAAGCTCTTCAACGGTGTAATTTGAGTCATCAGCAATGTTAAAAATTTCCCCTATTGCCTCCCTTTTATCATGTAGGAAATATGCTGCACCAACAACGTCTCTTACATGAACGAGGGCTGGTCTCGATTTACCGTCACCAGGAATTGCTCGAAGCCACCCCTTAGCCAGTAAAAAGAGTAAAATTGCTGTGCCATATTTGCTTCTCGGCCCATAAATGGAAGCAGGCCTCAAAATTACAATTGGTAAACCGTTTTCCTCATAGAATTTTAATGCAACTTTTTCTTGCAGTGCTTTAGATTTCTCGTATTTATTGACAGGTGCTGTCTTATCTGTTTCTTTGACGGGAACTTGCTTTGGAACACCGTAAACTGCGCCTGAGCTCCAAATCACCATATTTTTAATGTCGAAGTCAAGAGCAGTTTCGCAAAGGTTTTTTGTACCTTCAACATTTACTTTGTAAAGTATTTCCCATGGAGCCCAGTAATCAAATATGGCAGCAATATGGAAAACATAATCTACATTTTCAAAAAGGTCTTTCAACGTTTCTTTACGTGTTAAGTCCGCTTTAATAAACTCTATTCCTAACCTATTTGCAACATGTGATTTTGCTTCTAGATCGGTTGCCCTTACAGCATGCCCCTTGGATAAAAGAAAATCTACCATATGCGATCCAACAAAGCCACATGCTCCCGTAACTAAAAATAACTTGTCTGACATTCTTATTCATGTTTAAAAGCGTTTGCTGATATTTAAATTTCTCGAACAGGAATCTGACATCATAAAACAAGTTAAATTGTAAATAAAAAAATATGATGATTGTTTTTATTCAGTTGCTTTGCCTTCTTTGATTTTTATGAAAAGGTACTCGTAGATGAAAGCTGCAATTACTGCACCAACTATTGGACCTACCCAGTAAACCCAGTGAGCAGTCCAGTTACCAGAAAGTACTGCAGGTCCAAATGTTCTAGCTGGATTTAAAGACGTGCCGCTTATAGGTCCACCCCACCATATTAAGGCTCCTACTACTAGACCAATGGACCAACCTGCCCAGCCTTCGGGAGCTTTCCCGGAAACTGCTACACCCATTATTGTAAACATTAGAATAAATGTCATAACTATTTCGTTTAGACATGCTATTGCAGCGTTGTTGCCTATTATATCTCCTGGAAGTGTAAGGCCGAAGTAAACTTTTTGACATACATCTTTACCGTAGATTGCCAGATGTGTTGCTGATGCAAGTACAGCGCCAATTAGCTGACAAACTATGTATGGAATAACTTCCTTGGCTGGGAACCGTTTTATGGCTGCTAGAGATATCGTTACAGCGGGGTTTATGTGAGCCCCAGAGATATGCCCAGTTACGTAGATTGCCACTGCGACCGCTATTGCGAAAGAAAATCCTATTCCAAAGAGAGCTGCGGCTGGAGATTCGAAACCTAAGGTGGAAGAAAATGTTATTACGCTTCCCGGGCCGATGAAAACTAGGATGTATGTTCCAAGTAGCTCGGCTAGACATCTCGTGGTTAAAGGATATTCTTCACCCATATTTTAGTTCACCTTTCGAAAATTCTAGCTATTTTCCCCTAAAATAAAAAGAAAGGGTAATATGTTATGTTAAGGCGTTTAAATAGCTCTGTACCATTGGCAGTATGTGCATCGAGAAGGCATCATTGATGTAACAGCGCAGAATTTACGAGCTCTTAACGGCGCGAATGGTGTATCTGGGTGCAATGCAGTTACATGTGTTCCTAAGGTTGCTGTTACTGGTTCACTTGTAAGTAGACATGGAAAGTCCGCTAGTCTCATTAAGGCTGAAAATCTAACGGTTATGGCGCAAGCTGGATACGTGTATCTTTGCGGGTTCATTAAAACTTCGTTTTCATCTATCGGTTTAAGATCGATTTCTATGCCAGCTACTTTGGGTTTTTTACCTAAATGTATCGGGTCAATGAGTTTTGCTCCTCTGTTAATCATGTCTAGGAAGTCTACATTGTGTAATTCGGCTGCCGCTCCCCTAGCTGGATTCATGTTAATTAAGCTGTAGTAGCGTTTGAAGAGTAGATCTATTACCATCGCAGCAGAAAATCCGTCTTTTTCTAGAATGTATGCTGTGGCTGCTGCTGTTGATCCAGTTGCTGCACGCAGAACAGCATATTCGTTCTTATACCCTGTTTTTAGCCCTGATCTTAGGGTGTTGTCGAGAACTTGCGTTACAGCTTCTAGAATTGCCATTACGACATCGTCTTTGCACATGTTGAACATTGATTGAGCTATGTGGTGGCCGACATCGCCAACACAGTAAGCTGGAACTACAACAATATTGCCATAGTGGACTCCAGCGTCAATGGCCCTCTTGACAACACTCTTCATTCTATCTTTATATTGAGACATGTATTTTCTAACATCAAAGGATGTGTGACCTGCTTTGTCCATAAGTTCAGCTTGGGCTTCTGTTGGTGTTGCATAGATTTTCTTAAGCCATGCTATTTCCTCTGCAACTGCTTCACTAGCTGTTTTGCCTGCTTCGAGCGCCTCAACAAAGGCTGCACCGATTCCATAAGATGTGTTCATTCCCCATGATTTAGCTGCAAGAATCGCTTTCTTATATTCAACATCTATATCGGTTTTCTTTAAGATTTGATTTACTACGTTGCTTGTTGAACCTGGTACGAAAGCGAAGTCTACAACGCATGTTGGCCCGTAAAATCCTCCGTATCTTCGTATACATTCCCTAGAAATTAGAGCTTCCGACTTTCCAATCTGGTCGATGAATTTATCCATGGCTTCTTTAAATTTTGGATCCTCTTCGTAAAGAATTTCAAGGATTGGAGGTGTTTGATAATGTTCTACAAATGGATCGTCCTCGGGCCTGATCGTTCTCGTTAAACTTTTCAATATTTCATAGTGGGCAACAACTGATTCTTTATGTAATGCAATTACTGTAGGTTCTTGATCACCTACAGCTTCCATTTTCTTTACTGCTTCAACATATGGTGCTGCATCTTCAATAACGAACGGCCCGCCACGTTTCTCTTTAATTACATTTATATCTGCCCATTGAACTGCAAGGGCATCCTCTACCATTTTTTCATATAGCTCACTTTTTGACAAAATCCTCGCCTCTCTTCTAATTTTGTATATACTCCTTAAAAAAGGAGTATATACAAATACATAATAGGCTAACATTGTTATATAAAGTTTATGCAGCAAACTTTTTTCTAAATATTCCACCGTCCAAAATAGCATTAATTCGCTCTAATTCAATTAGATCGTGAAAGGAGCTATTAGACGTTATATATTGCCGATTTATTGTTTTATTCATAATTTAAATTTATTTTAACGATATACTTTTTTATGTCAACATATTACTAGCGGGAAAAGAAATTATTTCTCTTAGAGATCTATGTACATGTAACGCGCGAGGTGTTGAAGGACACGATGTTACATTGCTTCTTGACAAGTTTGAAAATATTGCTGTGAGATCTGGTCTTCATTGCGCTGAGCCTTTACGTAGAAAACTAGGTGTTCAAAGCTCTGTGAGAGCGTCTTTCTATCTTTATAATACGGAGAAAGAAATAAATTTGTTCTGTGGCGCCTTGGGAAAAATAGTTAACTCACTATTTTATTTTCTATTTCCAATAATTTAATATTTTGATGCTAATATGTGATTCTTGAAGGTTCTGTTTTTTTGTTTTTATTCGCAAAGTACAGAGCAATAAAGGCACAAGTGATTCCCATAAAGTTTGCAAACAAGTCGCTGAAATCGAAAACTCTCCATGAAACAAATAGCTGTAAGCCTTCATGAAACACGGGATAGACTATTAAAAACACCTTGTTTTTGAAACTGTACAAAAACAAAATACCTAAAATGAGAAAGGCAAGGAAATGCTCGAGTTTATCGCTGAAGCTGGGTGCTTCAGCAACCGTCTGAGTTGGAATAATAGCTAAAATAGTTAAAACGATGACATAAAAAATTGTGATGACCTTTAATTTGCTTATCATAGTTGAAGAATAAGGATGGTTTTATTTAAAGCTAATGTTACAGGTCTAACTTTTATATGGGTCTCCTCTTGTTATAACAGTGTTAAACTTATTTTAGAGTTTTAACTTAAAGTTAATGATGCTTTCGGGGGACTGTGACCTTAAACGTTAAGATGTCAGGTTTTGCAGACGCTTAATAAGAAACAAGATTTACATGTGAAAACTTGCTGTATAAACAAGTTGTATGTGTTTTTCAGATGCTTGCCGCCAAAAATGGCTTAGATCTTGGCTACTAAGGCAAATTAATTCCAAAATAACATAATAGCTAAGTCTTAAAATGAAACATATTTTGAAACTTCGTTATTTACCAGTTTATGCTAAGTTACCAATACATGCAGCTTTAGGTTTGTTAAATTTACACGGAGACTTGTATAAGTACATTTTTAATTAATGATTGTGAAATCTAGACTTCCACAAACTTTCTATAAAAGTATTTTTGTATGACTCTTGAAAAGTTAATTTGGTGGTTTCATGGAAAGGGAATTTACGATAATAATTGAAAAGGATGAAGACGGATATTATGTTGCGAGTGTAGTGGAGCTTCCTGGCTGTCACACCCAAGGAAAAACATTAGATGAATTAGTGAAGCGCGTTAGAGAAGCAATTGAACTATATTTAGAAGTGGAAAAGGATTTTCCGAAGCTAAATTTTGTAGGGATACAGCGGATCAGTGTAGAGGTATCTAAATGAGGTTTAGACCTCTACCAGCGGAAAAAGTAGTAAAGGCACTTACAAAAATTGGCTTTCAAGTGATTAGGCGAAGAGAGAGTTCACGTATTTCTCCGTCATCCTGATGGAAGGACTACAGTAGTTCCAGTTCATAAGGGTGAAGTAATTGGGAGAGGGTTGTTATTAAAAATTATAAAGGACGCCAGACTAAGTAAAGACGAGTTTATGAAAATTGTTGAAACCATATAAGAATCAAAGATTGTTTCTGTTTTTCACTTTTAATATTATTCGATCTAGACTGCCTGAAACATAACCTTCCAGTTCCATTGTCACGTAAAGAAAACCTAGTTCTTTAAGTCTTTTAGAAATCTCGTCTAAAAGCCTTTCATCGAATAGCTTTTTTCTTTCTTCTCTGGCCACTTCTATTCTAGCTATGTCTCCATGGTCTCTAACCCTTACAAGTTTAACTCCTGCTAGCTTCTTTATCATGGTTTCTGCTTCTCCAACTCTTTTAACAGCTTCCAATGTGATTTTCCTCCCGTATGGAAATCTTGAAGCCAAACACGTTACAGGGGGTTTATCAGCTGTAGGTAAGCCTAACATTCTAGATATAGCCCTAATTTCATCTTTTTTAAGACCTACCTCGGCCAGAGGACTCCTAATACCTAATTCTTTTAAGGCTTTGATGCCCGGCCTATATGATTGCATATCGTCAGCATTTGTTCCATCAACAACTATTTCAAGTCCTTCTTCTAGGGCAATTTTTAGAAGTGCTCCCATAAGTTCCTTTTTGCAGTAGTAACATCGATTTGGAGGATTCTCCACTAAACGTTTGTTTTCAAGCTCATTTACCTCTATGATCTTATGTCTAATACCTATAAGTTTAGCCAATTTTTCCGCTTCTTCAAGTTCTCCAGGCGGCAGGAGAAGAGAGTTAGCAGTGACAGCTAAAGCTTTATTGCCTAAAGCCGTTTTGGCGGCGTAGGCTACAAGTGTGCTGTCTACTCCCCCGGAAAAAGCTACTAAAACTCCTTTCTTACCCTTAAACCAATCTAAGAGTCTCCGGTATTTTTTCTCCAAAAACCTCACCGTCCGAAACTAAACAAATATAACCCTGTTATAAAAATTTCTTTAGGAATCTAGCTCATAACTCCACGTCAGACTTACATGTGCCAATACGCATTGAAATGTAACAAACTTAGATTTATGTTAAACAGCTTAATTAAATTTAAGCAGTTAGCATTTACCTACTTACTAACAGAAACATAATTTGTTCTGAATAGTCTTATATAATCTAATAGAACTTTTTAGTATTGATAAGGTTCTATGAGGTGCGCATTAACATGTCTGGATATCTGCCGCTAAGAGTTCCTGAGGAAGATTTGAAATATCTTGAGGAAAGAGCAAAGAAAGAAAAGGTTCCAAAGGCTGTTTTAGCTAGAAAGATGCTGCATGAAAAAATATTGGAAGAAAGATTTAATGAAGCGGTGCAAAGATATTTAAAGGGAGAGGTTTCGCTTGGTAAAGCTGCTGAAATCGCGAATTTATCGATTAGAGGGTTTATTGCTCGTTTAGCTTCTCTCGGCATTGTAATTCGCTACTCAAAGGAAATGTTGGAAGCTGATTTAGAGGCTGCAAGAAAATGGGCAAAGAAAATAAAAAGGAAGTAATTCTTAATGCAACCCCCGTAATATATTTGGGTAAAACTAACATTTTAAAGAAAGTTGTAGAAGCTTTTAATGAAATTTATATAACCGAGGCTGTTTACGACGAAGTTGTCGAAAAAGGGAAGGAAATAGGGGCCGAAGAGGTACATATTGTGGAAAAATACATTAAGGACGGGGTAATTAAAGTTATTGGAAACCCCTCTGCGACTGATGATTTTTCGGAAACTTATCAATTAGGAAAAGGAGAAAGCTCTACAATACTGGCCGCAATGAATAAAAAATGTATCGCCATTATAGATGATGAAAGAGCTAGAAAAATAGGAGAAAAATGTAACGTAGAAGTTCATGGCACATTATTTCTCTTAAAACTTCTATTTCTCCTCAAAAAATTGAACAGAACAAAAATAGAAAATGTCGTAAAGGAAATGACAAACAAGGGTTTTAGATTAGATACACATATTATCTTAATCTTCGTAGAGGATATAAAGATTGAAAGCTCAGAAAAACAGTAGGAGTTGTAAAATAATAGATATGTTAACAGTAAGAGCGAATAAAACCAGAAAAAGAATATTACAAGAGGGATGAAGACTTCTAGGAAGAAAGTTTTACTAATAAATATGTGCAAGGTAAAATTACGGTAAAAGTTTCTCGGAGATTTCTCTTAAACTTTTAAGACTTTCTTTTAGGAGGTCTTTAAGATCTATTTCTGATTCATATTTTATTACAAGTTCTTCTTTTGCATGTGTTACTGGTTTTGAAGGTCTAGCCCAACATCCTTTGATCGAGGCGCAACCGGTGGTAACTTTCATACATGACGCATCATATGTCCCTATTTTCTTGGCTAAAGCTATGCTTTCCTCTTTATCAAAACCTATGAGAGGTCGAAGAACTGGTAGTTCTGAGGCTTTATCAATGACGCTGAGATTTTGAAGTGTTTGAGAAGCCACTTGAGCCAAGTTTTCTCCTGTAACTATGGCTTTTGCTCCAAGTTTTTTAGCTAGTTCGTTGGCCACTCTATACATCATTCTTTTACATAGAATACAGGTATATCTTGGGGCTGTTTTTCTAAAAGCTGCTAAGTTTTGATCGTGTCTAAATATATACACGGGCATTTCCTCGCCTATGTGCCATTTGCGAAGCGTTTTAATTACTTCTATGAAGCGTTTTAGATCGGATTTGTCTCCATCTCTCGGGAAATATGCGAATAGAGGTATTATGGAGCAACCTCTTTTCATCATAAGCCAAGCTGCTACAGGTGAATCTATACCGCCTGATATTAAACATACAACTTTACCTGCTGTTCCTAGAGGTAGTCCACCGGGACCTGGAATTTTCTCAGTATATAAGTAACAATTACTATTTCTAACTTCTACAAAAACTGTTTTTTCGGGGTTTGTTAAAGAAACTTTTAAACCTGTTTTTTCTTTTATTATGGATCCAAGCTTTCTTTCAAGATCCAAGCTTGTAAATGAATGTTTCCCAGTTCTCCTAACCCTAACAGCAAAACTCTTCGCATCTCCTAAGATTTCCTCGGCGTTTTCAGATATGAATTTTTCAAGCTCATTTAAGGTAACGTACTTGTAGGGGCTCATGTAAACTATGCCGAAAATCCTCTTTAAAACATTTATAGCTTTATCTATTTCAGTTGTTTCTACAAATATTCTAGACCACTTATGGCTTATTTTCGCCCTTATACCCTCTTCTTTTAAACCGCATCTTATGTTAGAAATAAGTTTTTGTGTAAATATCCTTCTAACAGGTGTTGATTTTAATGCAATTTCTCCGTAAGCGACTAACACGCCGTCTATAATCAAGATAAAATCCTCCGACGTAGCATAAAAACCTTTTAGACTTACCTTATTTATGTTCACATTTTAATGGCTTGGTCAAGGGTGAGAATCTTTAGTTTGTTTTTCTTTGCATAATTAATTACCCTTTTCTTAAGTAAATGTTCATCTTCCGTGATTAAGTCGACTTTCTTATGTAGTGCTGTAGCTAAAATTACTGCGTCTGAAGCATAGAGGTTTAACTTATAGATAATTTCAGATGTCAACTTTCGAACACTTGAGATACTAACGATTTCTACAAATCCTCCGGCTTCAAGCCCCAGTAAAAATGTCTCTGTATCCTTTATTTTTTCTTCGGGATACCTTATTTTTGTGAGTGCTCTGATTACTTCTAACAGTACCCATTCACTGCATATTAAGGAGACTTTTTCATCTAAAACGTTATCCTTTAATTTTAGAGCAAACTTTTCTTTAGCTTCCCCCTTTTTAAACCATTTGACGACAACAGATGCGTCTGTGCATATTTTCAATCACTCTTTCTCCTCGTGCATTTTAATAATTACATCGGTTGGCGAAGGATACTTCTCCGTTCCCTGCCTTATCTTGTCAAGTTTCTTTCTTAAAAACTGTTTAAGACAATCTTTTATAAGTCGATTTAAAGCAACAAGAAAAGCTTCAGTTCTATTTTTGAAGAACCCCTGTCTAACAAGCATATCAACCTTTTCAATCAAATCTTTTTCGATCCGTAAATTTACTTGCACTTTTTCCATATTAATTCCCTTGAAAGTATAGATGAAAATGAATATATTAATCTGTCTATACAACAACAAATATACAAGAATCAAAACAAGAACAACAATAGCATCTTATGTTAGAAGTAAACTTTGACAAACATCTCCCTAGCAGGTGGAGATTTTAAAGCTATTTCACCATAAGCCACTAATAGACCATTCCATAATCAAATTAGCATTTCCTCCACTTAATTCTTAATTTTAAATTTAATACCATTTCAACTAGTTTAGATTTTGGTGATTTTTCGAGATTGTAGATTTTTACTTTATTTTTCTTTGCATATTCAATAGCGCTTCTTTTAAGTAGAAGCTGACCTTCAGTAATTAAATGCACCTTCTTACATATTGCTGTAGCCAAACTCACAGCATCTAAAGCATAAAGATTCAATTTACGTCTTCTATTTTCTCTTCGGAGTACCCTGCCTTTGTAAGAGCCCTAATCACCTCTAATAAGACCCATTCGATGTAAATTACAGATATCTTCTCATCTAAGATGTCATCTTTCAACTTTAAGATAAATTTTCCTTTTCTAAACCATTTAACAATAACAGTAGCATCTGTACAAACGATCAGTTAGTCTTCCTCCTTATGTAGCTTAACAACTATATTAGTCGGTGAGGAACAGTTGCTTGTCCCCTGCCTCACCTTTTCAAGTTTTTCTCTTAAAAAGTCTCTAAGACTTTCCCTTATAAATTAGAGTTTCTTGTTCCCTTTAGAATAAATTTATAAGCGATAAAAACCATTTTATACTTAAAATATTTTGAGAGTTAACTTTCGGGCAAAATGTAGTTTGCTTGGTGTCTGAAATTGTTAAGGGAAAACAGTAAAAAACTTCGATTATGCAATTGTTTTTCCGACGAAACCAGAAATTGTAGGTGGCCTAATAATCAATTAAGACTTCAAAAAATAAGAATAGCTATTTTGACCTTCTTTCTGTTTTATTCAAAGTTACTTCTCCTTACTCGTGGAAAATACATTTTCCTTTTCCCATTGGTATCTGTTTTAACCATGATTTTGTTGGTTTGCTGGCTTGTTCCTACATTTTACGATTATCAAAGAAGAGGGAAAATGAAAACAGCGTACCTATACGTTCTATATTTCCTAATAATTTCCATTCCATTTACATTCCTATACTTGTTTACTCATCGATAGCTTTACACTCGATATCGTGAGGTGTTAGTTATGGGCAAAGAGGAAGAAATTGCTGGAGGATTTTTAGGTTATCCTATATCTCGACTAGGCTACCCGGTTGTTCTTCTTAGACTACATTTTGGTTTAATAATTGTTTTACCTTTCTTCATTTTTCTCGCCGTTATGGCCCACATCAATTTTGGTTGGTTTAACTTTACCAGACAACTTTACCTAATTTCAGGACTGTTCATAGGCATTGCTGGCGGGATTTCCGAGGCTTTCCTTGTGATAAGGAAACTTAAAGAGGAGGTTGAAGTTGTTGCTTGGTTTCTGATACCTTTAAGTTTTATTTTCTGGCTCCTGCCAACAGCCTTTATCTACTTATATTTTGGATCAAAAGAGTTTCTTCCATTTTGTGCATACTTTTTGCTTCCCTCTTTCGCTGTGGCCTTGGTTACAAACGGTTTTGTGTTCTACAAATTTGAGAAAAGGGAGAAGGTTAGAGTTTTCACATTTTTCTTATCTAGGTATGTTCCTTACCCAAAGTATTGGATGGAGTTTCCTGAAACCTTGGAGATCAAGTTTTACGGATTTCTTAATGCGGTAGCCGAGAAAGATTTTTCTTGGATGCTTTATTACGGCAGGTATGCAGATCAGCTGAAAATTCTTATTGAAGAATTTTCTAAAAGAAGCGATGAGTTTGGAAAAGAAATTCTTGGTGTTAAAGAGCTATTAAAACGGTTTTTAGATGAAATTATAAGTTTCAATCAGGATCAACGTAGGGTATCTTTGATTTTTGTAGGGAGTTGTTTTGTCTGGATAGCCTTTTTGTTTTATGTTGCAGCTAACAACTGGTTTGGTGTACTTCAAAAATATGGTAGTTATGCAATTTTCATATTTTATTTACCTCTTTTCTTAATCTTTGCATATCCAGCTATGAAAAGAAAGACTCTCATGAAAAACTATTATAAAACTATTAAAGCAATATTTGGAGAAATTGACCCTAAAGTTCAAAGCAAAATTAAAAACATTTTAAAATCAATTACTAAAGAGAAATATAGTTAAAAGAACGAAGAAGATTTGCAGTATTATCAAAATAGGATTTAGAAATTAGTTGATTTTCTTCTCTAACGGCTTTTCATGTCCTTTGTTCTCTAATTAGGTTTATAATGTTGATTGCGATTTCTTCGGCGTTTTTGAGGTTTTCCATATTTATGTTTTTTATGTTATCTGTGTACCAGTGGTAATCGACAGGCATTCCCTTTTCGCCGAATGCCATGATGCTTTATAGCCTTAAGTTTGTCTCGCATTAGTATTGTTGCGTCCGTAGGTAGTAGTCTATATTTAAATGAGGGAACACCAAGTTTTTCGCCCACTTTTCTAGCTGCTTCCAACAGCTTTCCTTCTTTGCAGCAGAAAATTTTAATTAAACCTTCGTAAGTGGTATACACGAGATTTCCTTTCCCAGGATTGTCAAAATTTATCGTGTAAGCTCTAGTTAAGATGTTTTTGTATTGTTTTTCAAAGTTTATCATGCCTAGCATTCCAACTTCCTCAGAACCTATAGCAACAAAATATATCTCTACATTTTCAGGTTTCTCCTTTGGTATCCTTTCCACTAAAGATAGGAGAACAGTTGTCCCAGAGCCGTTATCGTTTGCCCCCCTGGGACATAGGTGTGTTTAAGTTCTCTCTCAAAAAGTTAAGTAGCGTTACTATTAACGGTATTGAGATAACTAGGGCAATAAGATATAAGAGCAGATTAAAATTGATGAGCCTAAATGTGATGGTTGCGGTCTATGTATTCCTGCTTGTCCAGAGGGGCCCTTCAAATAATAGATGGGAAAGCAAGGCTTGTGGATGAGAGATATTGTGATGGTTGGGTGCATGTATCGGAGAATGTCCTAAAGGTGCGATAACAATTGAGGAGAGATAACACTTTAATAGTCGATCTTTGCGAACATCCTTTAGAGAATTTAAGGAAGAAATGGAGGAAATTGAGGAAGTAGAGTTTTTCGGCTATGAACTTGAACAGAAATGTCCGAGTTGCGGTACTTTGGTACGTAGAGAAGCTAAACCTTCCTGCGTTACTTGGTGCAATTATGCGGACAAATGTATAGATGACCTTAAAGCAAAAGGATTAATTTCAAAGGAAACTGCTGCAGAACTTAGAAAAATTGCTAAAAAACCTAGCCTTATACGATGAACCGATTGAAAAATTACCTTTAACCAATTAATAATGAACTCTTCAAATTGATTGAAACTTGCATCAAAGATACAGGGTTGAACTTAAATCTACTTCAGTATTTTTCCGGTTTCAATGTACCATAAGTATAGATCTAATTCAGCTAAATTTAATTTCAACTTTTTTCCAATTTCTTTCAGTAGATTTTCAATTTCAAGATACTTCCTTCTAGTTAGTGTTTTTGGTTTTTCAATTAGCTTGTGTTTTGCTAATATATCAATTATGTGGAAGTCTATGATGGCAAAATCAGTGAAACCTATATTTCTAAGGAAGTGGCTTGCTTCTTTGTATCCAATCCCCTTTATGTTCTTAACTAGCCATTCTCTCAACTTGCTTCCGTCATCAAAAGAATTAATGATATCTTTTAGCGAATCCTTATATTTTCTTGCCTCTACGATGTATTTTGCTCTAGTATTAGGATATCTGTAACCAAGTTCCTTCAACTTTCTCGCTAATTGATGTTCTGGAAGAGTTAAAAACCCGTCATCTATTTCTTCTTGGATTTTTATGCTTTTTTCAGCGTTAAAATTTGCAGTTAAAATACAGAAACAGAGTTCTTTAAATAGTTCATTGCTTGTTTTTTTACCCTTTTCTTTAAACTCTTTGATACGAGCATCAACTAAGTTTTTTATCTCACTATTTTTCAATTTTTCAAGGGACTTTAATAATTCCTCAACTTTGCACCTTTTCATCAACGTTTCCCCGATATTTAAGTTGATTTTACTGTAAATTTGACAGCGGTTCCTTCATTTTTCTCTAATATTTCTACAATCTCGGTTTTTAGTCCAAAGTCCTCAAGTAAAATTTTAAGGTCATCAAAATAGTCATAGAATCCGCAGGTACGGCAAAAAGAACCTATGAATTCTATTTTAAAAACTTTTTGTTTAACGAGATTAGTTTTGCTGTAACTTCAGGAGACCTACATTTGTTATATTCTTCGATTGCTCTTTCAATTGCTTTTCTTATTTGCTGTTTTTCCAAGGGATTTAACCCCATAATTAGCTTGTAAACCTAAGATTGTAATTGCTGCAAAATAAAAGTAAGAGGGAAGATAATAAATTATTGTTTTCCTATAGTTTTTTGTAGCAGAAACACCAGCCGAAACATTCGTATTGTTTAACTCTTTCTTTTGCTGTTTGTTCGTCGGTTGCGGATAGTATTATTACTTTGTCGCCTATTAGTTCGTTGCTAGACCAGTTTGCTGGCATAGCAACACCCTTTTTATCTGATATTTACAGTGCTTTCATCATTCGTAATATTTCGTCCATGTTTCTTCTACTTGGAAGTTATAATTTTCTGTAATTTGATTTCATCACGTATTGGAATATGTCCAATACCCAGAATAGCTTCTCCGTGTTTTTTCAGCAGTAGCATTTGGTACTACTTCAAATATTCGAAGTCCCATTAGTTGGTAGAAGGCTAAAGCTGGCAGATCATCATTAGAGGTTGAAACCAATAACCTATCCTTTAAAGATTCTCTAGACCTTTTTCTAATGAAAATAAAAATTGTTTGTGTTGTTATTCTATTGTTGCTTTCTTGAATGTCTGTGTTGCAAGTGTTATCAGGATGGTAGATAAAATCAATAGTAGGAATACGTCGGTTATTAAGTTAAGGCTTCCGCTTCCGGTGAGCAGTATTCGAGCAGCGTCGACACCATATGTTAAGGGATTGATGTATGCCAGGTATTTCATCCATGTTGGCATTGTATCTATGGGGTAAAATGCTCCGCTTAGAAATAGTGTTGGCATTGAAATCATGTTTACTATGAGTTGAAATCCTTCTTGGCTGCGCATTTTCGTTGCAATGATTGTTCCAATGCTTGTGAAGGACAGTGATGTTAGAAAAGCTGCTAAAATGACAATTGGTAGATTTATGATTTTTAATGTTGGTGTTAGAGGATAAGCTATGCAGAATATTATTATTCCTTGAATCACTGCTACTGTGGAATCACCTAACATTCTTCCAAGTATACTTGCCCTCCTAGAAACTGGCGCAACCAGTATTTCTTTAAGGTAGCCGAATTCTTTATCCCATATCACTGAGATACCTGACATATATGAGAACATGAAAATTGACATCATAATGACCCCGGGAATCAGAAATGTAAGGTAGTCTAGTCCTCCGAAGAGAATTTTTACCCCTCCTATTTTGAATGCTGATGCCCATCCAAGTCCAAAGAAAATCATCCAGAAAACTGGTTGAATTATCATTGCCGCTACTCTTGACTTTGCTCTCCAAAATCTTTTAACCTGTCTATACCACATTGCGTGTAACGCGTTCAAGTTTCTATTCATCTCATTCTTCGCCTCCTCATAAACATAGTTCTTCTTACGAAGTCTGTGAAAGAACCTTCCTCTTCTCTTAGTTTTCTACCAGTTAGTTGCAGGAAAACGTCGTCAAGTGTGGGTCTACTATACTTTATTTCAAGTATTTTAACACCGTTTGACTGAGCTACATCAAAAATTAAAGGAATTTTCTCAGGGGCATTTTCCACGGTTATCGCTAAGGTGTTTGTGTTTATGATTTTAGTTTTCTCGCTTACGTTGTCTTTAATCACTTCCATGAACCTTTTGATATTATGGTTTTCTTTTGAAATCGTGACGTAAATGATATCTCCTCTGATCATTTTTTTGAGCTGTTCTGGAGTGCCTATTGCAATGATTTTTCCATGGTCTATTATTGCTATTCTATCACACAGTTTTTCCGCTTCATCCATGTAGTGGGTGGTAAGCAGTATAGTCATGTTTTTCTCCTTTTTCGTTTTTCTAATGTAATCCCAGATATGTGCTCTGGTTTGTGGGTCTAATCCGAGTGTTGGCTCATCTAAGAAAAGTATTTCTGGTGTGTGAAGAAGCCCTCTAGCAATTTCAAGTCTTCTTATCATCCCACCACTATACTTCCTTAGCTCTACATTTGCCCATTTTTCAAGTTCCACGAACTCTAAAAGTTCCTTGATTCTTCTTTTGAGTTCTTTTTCAGGTATGTTGTAGAGTTTTCCGTGAAGCCACATGTTTTCATATCCGGTTAAATTTCTATCCACTGTCATATCTTGAAAAACTACTCCTATACGTTCACGTATTTTTTCTGGTTCTCTTCTAATATCAAACCCAGAAACGTACGCTGTGCCCTCTGTAGGTTTCAAAAGAGTTATTAACATGTTTATTGTTGTGGTTTTACCAGCTCCATTTGGACCGAGCAGACCAAATATTTCTCCACTCTTAACTTTAAAGTTAATGTGATCAACAGCAACAAGCCCGTTAAACTTTTTGGTTAAACCTTGTGTTACAATGGCTTCCTTCATTTCGCTTCACCCAATATTTTGCCTAAAATTTTGTAGAACTCTTTTAGGAGTTCCATTTTATGTTTTAAGAGTTCTTCCCCTTCTTCTGTTATGTAATAGATTTTACGTGCTGGACCTTTTTCTCGCATTTCCCATTTGAAAGTTAGAAAGCCGTCTTTCTCAAGTTTTTTAAGCGCAAAATAGATGACAGGTCTTGATACTTCTCTTTCCAATATTTTAGATGCTTCTTCTGCGATTTGATATCCATGCATAGGCTTTTCCGAAAGTACTTTCAATATAATTGCCGCCATGAGAAAAGGAGGAACCATCCCGCCTATTTTGCGTCTTTCCATTTTACGCCAAATCATTATTATCTTCCTCAATATAGATAATTAATTTACCTATGTAACAATTTAATCTATATATTATCCTTCACTATTTAAAGCTTGCGTCTTGATGGCTTAATGATGCTTGAGGCTTTTCTTTCTCTTATTTAGAATGTGAAAAACCAGGCAATAGTTGTTTGCATGAAAACGCTGGCATTGAGGTCCTAAGACGTTTATCAATCGTCACGTTCATTATTTAACCTAGCAAGTCTCAGAATGAAAATATGTGTTAATGTTTAGGATAATGATGTCTCTTTGCTGGTGTTTTTCCTCTTAGATGAAAATGGTCATAATTTGTGTTGAGCTGTTTTAGCGAATGCTTAAAATATTTTTTATTTGCATTTTATAACATGTTGCTTGAGAGGAGATTTGTAAGTACTATAGATGTGTGGTGTATTTTATGAGCGAAACATACTTAAAAGGCTACGAATTGGCAGAGGCAAGGCTACGTGACTTAGTTACTGCAAATAAGTGGAGTAGATTTGGCATAATTTCCTACGATTATGAACTTTTTACAAATGAAACTTTACTTTATCCTGAACAAGTATGTATGGCGTTTTCGAAAGTTGCACATAAAACTCTAGGTAAAAATGTTCTTTTGGTTATAAATTTGAATAGGAAAGGGAAACTTTCTCTAAATAATCCGGAAACATTCGATATGCTGCTTAAACTTGTCAACAAGAAGCTACCTGAAGCAAACACTATGTATTTCGGTGTTAGAGAAGACCTTAATGTGGAGAGATTACTGGCGAGTATGGAATCGGTTAAAGAAGCTGCTGATATTGTTGCTGAAGCTCTTGCAGCTATATCTGAAAAAGTCAGGAAAATTAAACCGGAAAAACTGAAAAATATGAATGTCGAAGATTTCAGCAATTTTTTAGTGAAAATTATGGGTCCTCCATCAACCCTTAAGGACATGTCGATGAGGCTTCAAAAAGGAATAGAGAAGAGGGGGGGAGCAACTAAGTTTATTGCTAGTATGGCAAGCGTAACTAGGCTCATAGAATATCTTTTAACAGGTGCTAAAGGTTTCTTCATCGTAATAAAGCAACATGCCTTCGATAAGGAATTCAAAGAAAAACTCAAGGAAAAGGAAGAAGAAGCAAAAAGCCTATATTCTTATGATGTCATAGGGAAAATGCTTGCTGATGAAGAGGAAACTCCTTTCAGGGAGGGGGTCAATGTAGTTTTTACTGATTGCTTTGGTAGAAATTATGGTTTTTTGATACCTGTGATTATACAAGAGTTTTTACGTACTTTTAATGAAGGAATCATAGTCTTAGATGACTTACCGCAGCCAGATGTGTATTCGAAGGTTATTCAATGGATTGTTAATAGACCAGATGAGGTTGAAGGCTGTAAACTCGCGTTGTTCGTACCCTCTGCTTATCTTCCAACCGTAGAAGAATGTGTTGACTCGGTTAGAAAGATGGTTTCGGAAAAATGCATCGTATTTGATATGAATTCGGATTTCTTCCATACT
This sequence comes from Candidatus Baldrarchaeota archaeon, assembly GCA_030587435.1. Next base: position 31,552 of record JAUQZC010000123.1, read on the forward strand.
CTTCATGAAAGGGCAAGCGCTACAGTTCATGCATGGCTTTACGAAAAGTTTTTTGAAATGGAAGAAAAGAGAAGAGAAGGCGAATGTTACTTTATTCATCATGATGCTTTTGAGGAAGTTAACTGGGAGGTAATATCGTTGCGGAAAGGAAAAATCGAGAGACTTCGTGGCATATTTAGAAGGATCTTTTAGGCACTAGTTGAAACATTTCTATCTTCCAAAAAGTTTTCTCTTAATTTTGGTTAGCAATGAAGGACGAACAAACCTCCATTTAACCGGTGATGTGGAATTATAGAAAACAAATGCTATATCACCTTTTTCTCCTAGTTCTTTTATTTTATAAAGATGTTTTACAACCCAAGCTTCTTCTGTTGCAGGTCTTCTTCTAAAGAGGATTCTCATAAATTTTGAGCTTAAATCAAAAAATATCGCCTTTTCACTGATTAATTTTTCGAAGAAACCGTTAAATCTTTCAGAGAATTCCCCCATTGTTGGAGCTATAGCTCCTAGAGATATTTCACGGTTTTCAACTTTGTTTATAAGCCATTTTAGGAAGAAGTCATATCGATCCATGAACGTTATTGAATCGAAAAGTAACGCAACTTCCTTGACGTCTGTAAGCAGGTTTTCCAATAATATAGGGATAAATGTGTTTTGAAGATTTCTAAAACCGTCACCAATGATTACTAAAAGATTTTCTTCCTCTAGTTTTCTCTTTGCTTCATCTAAATTTGATTCGCCAACAATTTTCGACAAAGCCTCCTTATTAAAGAATTTCTCAATATTTTCCTTCCATTGTTTCGCGAATTTTCGATATTCCTCGCTTTCCATTTTTCCTACTATTCTCACAAACTTGAAAGCATATGCTAAACCTTTACCCATTGCAGCACCTGGATTAAAAATTAAGGTGAGAGAGGAAATAACGTGGCTTCCAATTCTTTCTACAGACACTGATGATAATTCTTTTTTAAGTTCCTCTTTGAGTGTCGGAGGACGCATAAAATCTATTATGAAACTTGATAAACTCTCTAAATTATTGATTTGCGAAAGTCTTCTTTCATCCATTTCTCTGTGTATTGGGAGATTCGCTTTCAAAGCTAACGGAAAGAAGTTTGACTCAATAATGTTCCTTAAATCTAATTTCAATTGTGGAACTTCAAGAGCTTCTCTTATATTTTCGAAATCACTACCGAAAAAGTATACAAGGTTGCTAAACCTTCTTTGCGCAAAGAAGTTACGATACCACTCTGGAATAGAACTTATGGAATAAGAATGTTCACGCGTAGAATCCAATAAAAGTATTGTTTTTATACGTCTCTTGTAGAGAGAAAGAGCAATGGAGAATAGGAAAAACTCTGGGACAACTATCCATTTTTCTGATTCCACCGGGCCTTCATCGTAAAGAAATGTACTTAAATATTTCCATGTTAAATCCTTTTTTACTACGTCTTCCATTGTCAACGAAACGGCATCAAACCCTTGCTGCAACCTCTCATATACATCCAACGACATAGCCATTCACGTAGAAATTCTATATTATAAAAGAGAAACTAAGTTCTTAAAAACGTTTCAGAAGAAAACGTTCCATCAAGACATACAGATACCTAAATTTTAGTAGCTTACCTAGATGGCACATGGGAATCACCAGACAACCTAGATAGTATTTACGATCTATATCACGGTGCAGATGCATATGTGGAATGAGATTGGTGTTGCCTCACCATAAATGAACACGAGGCTTTAGCAATATTTATTGGATAGAAAGCATGTTGAAAAAAGAAGAAATAAATTTCTGACATATTATAATTTCTTAAGTTTAGTTTGTCAAACACAAAAGGTGTTTAGAATGGTTAAGGTTGAAAAATTGGGAGACGGGGCATATAGGATTCCTGGGAGAACTGTTATTGGCATAGTTCGTTTGGATAAGGATTGTTATTTGATTGATACTGGTTTAGATGATGACCAGGGACGTAAAGCTTTGAATGCTGTTAAGTCTCTGAACTGCGAGTTAAAAGCTGTGATAAATACTCATTCTCATGCAGATCACATCGGTGGAAACAGTTTTGTGGAGAAACGCACTAACGTAGATATCTTTGGTCCTTTGGAGGAAGTTCCATATATTAGGGACCCTAAATTGGAGCCTGTTATGCTTTATGGTGGAAACCCTGTTCCAGAACTGCTTTCAAAATTTTTCATGGCTAAACCTAGCAATGCAAAACCAGTTGAAGATACATCTTTACCTTTAAAGTTAGTTGATCTACGTGGTCATTCACCTGGAATGATAGGGATTCAAACTGATCAAGTGTTTTTTGTTGCAGATGCTTACACTAGCATTGATCTTTTGAGAAAACATGTTATCCCCTATACATATGATCCTGAATTAGCATTAAAAACCTTGGAATCCCTATTAGATACAAAAGGGTTGCTTTATGTGCCTTTTCACGGCGAGCCGAGCACAAAACCTGAGGAAGAAATAGAGGCTAATATATCAGCCATCCAGAGAACAAAAGAAACGCTACTCGAAGTTTTAAATAACGACTTAAGCACCTGTGAGCTTATCTCTAAAGTTTTATCCCAGCTAAATGTCAAAATAGTTAATACAGCTCTCTACTTTCTTTACGAATCCATGTTAAAAGGTTACTTAGCTTGGCTTAAGCGGGACGGTCTAATAACTTCCAAGGTTGAATCAAATAAAATAATTTGGATGAAAATTAAGGCTTAAACCAATCAATAAAACACTGATTACGTCTACGTATTAAGCTTCTAAATCTTCTTTTGTCGTTTCAAAGCCAGACCTAGGTTTAAGAGCCCACTCCAAATACGGGGCAAATGGGTAACGCGACGCCTCTGCTTTATGTGTCTCTGCCAGTCCATTTAACAAATCGTCAACAATGTTGGGGTTAAATGCAACTATTAGTTGAGTTAGGCAAATCAATCTGGATGCCAAATAAAACTCAGAATTGTAGAGCTTTTATTTTAACATCAGAGCTTAATTTTAAATTTAGTTTTGATTAGCTTCTTTATTGCGTTTACAATTTCCTCTGCTTTTTTAATGTATTGTTCGCTGTCTTTTCTTGTGTAAAACACTATTATAGCGTAATCGCTTGTTTCTCTTGCCTCAAATAGCTCATTAAGATAGCGGCCAACATTCACAGGAAGTAGGTCTTCTTTTATTACTTTTAACCCGAACATAGTGATAACCCCACGGTGAGTCCTAGGTGAACTGCCTAGGAGATATAGGATAGCCCTAGCGGCTAGAAAAGCTGCATAGTAAGCTCTACTTATGGCGTCATCAAATTTTTCATTTTCTAGGAGAATTTTGGCACTTTCAAGTTTTTCTTCGCTTCTAAAAATAAGTTGCTTTACTATTTCAATTAACTCTTCCTTTTTTTCCAAAGTATTTTTCCCTCTTGCTTAATGTTTTTGTAAAGAGGATCTAAATTATTTTTAAGTTCCTTAGGTGTTACATATATAGCAGTAATCATGACGCTTGTTTTTGCATATATTTTTCCTCTAAATTCCGAAAAAAGTTTTTGTGTTTTTTGTTTGTTCTTCGTAACTATAAGAAGATCTATGTCGCTTAAAGGGGAAAAGTCGCCTCGTGCCACCGAGCCAAAAAGTATTATTTCAACTACATTTTTATCGATTTTAGGATATTCTCTAATAATCTTTCTAATTATCTTATCCTTGTAGAGTAAAAGCAAGAAACGCACCTCTATCACTACTCAAATATATAAACATTAATATTTTAAGTTTCATACACAGAAACGCACCTAACTTCGATGATAATAAATGATAAGAGGATATAATATATTAAAATTGTTAAGTTAAGAATAAATGAATGGTTGTAATAATAAACAGAATGATTATTTTAAGAATCTTCCATCGTCTTTTGTAATGTGGAGTTTTTTTACTCTTTTTTCGAGCCATCCTATTTTTTCTACATTGCGTACATCAAATTCTGGGACATAAGGCTTAATATCCAGAAGGGGAGTCCCATCTATAATGTCTACATCTTGAATATGCAATATATTCCCCTTAATCTCTATGAGGCGGACAATTGATACGCCAATTGGGTTTGGGCGGCTTGGTGCTCGAGTAGCGAAAACTCCACGAAGCTTATTGTCCATGTATGGCTTTACTTTTAAAGTTCCTCTCCTAGCTAAATGAAAATGGTATATTAAGATTATATGTGAAAAGCCTTCAAGATCTTTCAGCCCTTCTACGTACTCGGGGAATATTTCAACGGTTCCTTTAACGCCTTGAGCGCCTGCTGGTTGTATAGGAGTTCCTTTTGGTTCTTTAAATGGAGAATGAATAATTCCTATCGGCTTATACTTTATTTCGCTCATCATGTTACCCTTCTCCAAGAAATTTATCTGAAACTCTATTCCATTAAAGTTTCATTTTTACAAGTATAAAATCTGTTAAACTAAGTTTTTAGACTTATTTTAACCTTTCTTCTCTTCTCACTCTTAATAATAAATTTTACTGTGATTTTTACATTTAATGATAAAAAGAGAAAAAGGGTTAAGAGTTACATTAGAGAACTGTTTATCGAGGTCTTCGCGGGTAATACCATGTTGGTGGTATTAGCATGTATCTTGGAACTAGATGTATTGCTTGTCGCGGGCATGAACGGGCGCATAAGCCGCATCCCATGCAGATCATCCAGTTTACTCTTGCTTTTCCTTCTATTACTTTTATAGCTCCAGTTGGACAGTATCTTTCACATGTTTTACAGCCAATGCATTTGTTTTTATTAACATAGGCTACAAAAAACACTTACGTCTCTCCTAACAACTTTAAATGTACATATTCGCTTATATTCGGGTTAAATTTTGTTTTGGCGATTTATTTTTTCAGTTCCTCTATGCGTTTTCTAATTTCATTTAGTTGTTGTTCTAGGAACTTTGCCTGTTCTTCTAACATCTTTATTTCTTCTTCCTTTGAGAGTCCTGGAGGAGCCATGTATCCTGGCGCGTAAGGCGTTGTTGGGTAAATGCTTATCCACCAAGGCATCCATGGATAGAACCAGGGCCAAGGCCAATATCTGTATGTGTATCTGAACCAGTTTATTATGTATGGGAGTAGGAACCATCCGAATGGTCCCATTCCGAACGGCATTGTGATCACCGTGGTTCATTGTTTCACTAATATTGTGCAATAGCACAAAATATATTTTTCGATTTACTACTTCGTGTAGCAGATTTAGGAAACGCTAAAAACAAAATATGAAAAACAGTTGTATTTCATATTTCTATAGTTTTTCCAACTCCTACATCAATATAATTATCACCAAATGCTTCTTTAAACATGTTTCTCGCAAGGTCGCCACTACAGTGGCATGGAGCAACCATTTCTACACATAAATTTTTAAGTTGCTCAATAATAGATGAAATTTCTTTTTCAGATGCTCCTATTAAATGAAAGCCTCCGATAAGAAGATACACATTAGTATTGGTTAGCTGTTCGGCTTTTTCAACAATTTTTACAATGCCTGGATGAGCGCAACCCGTAACAATTACAAGGCCTTTTGACGTGTTTACTAGGAGGGATTGTTCCTTAATGGCTGTTCCCAGTTCTCCTGTGGTAGCTACACCTTCACAGATAACAGTTGCATTTTTAATTTCAACAAGTTCACATCCGTAGCTTCTTACATCATTTTTAAAAGAGTTTGGAAAACTAGATGGCACATAGACCTTAATATGATTATTTAAACTGAGAACACCGGTTAATCCTCCTACATGATCTCCATGTATGTGAGAAAGAACTATTATTTGAATTTCTTCCACGCTAATATTCAACATATCCATATTGTAAAGCAAAGTTTCCGGATCACCACCAGTATCAAATAGAATAGTGGTTCCACTCACATTGATAAGGCAGCTGAATCCCCAGGCAGTCTTCAACCTCTCATCAAATGGATAGTTATCATAAAGCACGATTATCCTAACATGTTCCGCTATCCCGATATTTAATGTCTCCGGAGTTTTAGGCGATTCTTTCCCACTTATCCATATATCATAAACAATAAAAGACATATAAGAAGCAAAAACAATAATTATAGCGATTAAAAATGCTTTTAAATATTTAACTTTACCTTTCATGCAACGTCATCTTCCATTTCAATCTAACTATTAACGACACTTAAATTATTGAATGCTCCTGATGTAAATCTTCTTAATGTGATAAAGTTTATAATGTGATTTTCTATTTTTTGTGTTAAAGGTGTTTTGGAAATGGTTACTATTCAGGTTTCAGAAGATACAAAAATTAGACTTTTAAAGCTAGCAGCACAGCTGCAGATGAAATTGGGAAAAAAGGTTAGTTTGGACGATGCAATTCGCTATCTTCTAAAATCTATGCGCAACGAAGGCAAGTTAAATTCTTTCTATGGATGTTTACGCAGCGAAAAAGTTGAAGAGGCCCGCAAACTTTTACAGGAACTTAGAGATGAGGAGGAAAAAAGACTTGAAAGACTTGAGAAAAAGAGTGGTATATGATTCTAGCGTGCTTATTGAAATGGCATATGCTACAAAGCTTGGTGAGATAGCAAAAGAGTTAATGAAGGAGCATGACACATATACAACGGAATTAGCTATTTCTGAAACGTTTTACATAATCTGCAGAAAGCTTGGCGTTAAAAAGGCGGAAAATAAGATCAACAATCTATTAGAATCGGGATTTATCGATGTAATTTCTATATCCCCTATTGAAGCGGGGAAAATAAAGTGTGTTAGGTCAATTTCCTTAGCAGACTGCTACATTATTGCGCTTGCCAAGATTTTAAATGCTACAAGTGTATTTGCAATAAAAGAAAAAGAATTAGAAAGAGAGATTAAAAGGATGCCTTTTAAAGTGCCTGTAATCTTTTTAGAGGAACTTATAGCTAGACAAAGAAAATTCAAGGTATAACGTTAGTTTGTTACGGTTAGCATTTCAGAAATAGTTTTCTATCTGAATATAATGATTTTATCTGGTGATAAAGTTGTGTTCAGATGCGGATAGATTTGTCGTAGGGACGCGGATAGGTAAAAAATATGCGATATACTTACCTAAGGCTATAGTTAAAGCTTTAAACCTTAAAGAAGGGGATAAGATCACGTTAAAAGTTGTTGGAACAACCATAGTAATAGAAAGCATCAAAGACCCAATTGAACTGGCACTTTCTGCTGAAAAATTTGCATCTATTAAACCTGAAGAAATTGAGGCGATAAGTGTTGAAGAACAAGAAAAATACGTTAAGAATACTACTTGATACTTCTTTTATACTTCCAACTCTCGGTATTGATGTAGCTAAGAAAGTTTTGGATGGATTAAGGAAACTTACCCAGACTCGCGCAGAAATATTTTATTCCCGTTTCAGCATACTGGAATCCCTGTGGATTGCAGCTAGACTCATAAAAAACTTTACATTTGATATAAAAGCTTCACTTACGGTCTTAAAAGCATCATGCAAAGTGGAAGATACAACTGTATAAACGAGCCCCCAGAAACGTTCATTAAAGCTCTAGAATTATATGAATTAGGCCATAAAGACCTAATAGACAATATACTTTACGCCAGCTCAGTTCATTTAAACTTAAAGTTACTTACACTTGACACAGAACTTAAAGAATTTATAAAAAATGAAAAACTAAAAGATCCCATTATATTCCCAGACCAGATTTAAGCATTTTAAAATGTTTATGGCTTGCAAACAGCTAAACACCAATTTTAACTTGTTTTCAATTGACTTTAACTTTAATAATGTAGATTTCATAATGTTATTTTATGAGTTTCGATGAAGTGAGAAGGTACTATGATTTAGTGGCCGAAGAAGAGTGGCAGAGACTTGTTAAGGACGCGTACCATCAACTTGAGTTTATTGTTACAATGCATTACCTTAGGAAATATCTTCCTAAAAGCGGGTTGATACTTGATGCTGGCGGTGGACCTGGAAGATATACCGTAGAACTAGCTAAGAAAGGTTGCGACGTAATATTATTGGACTTGTCGCCTAAATGTTTAGAACTAGCGGAAAAGAAGATTAAAGAAGCAGGTGTTGAAGATAGAGTTAAGAAAATTATTGAAGGGAACGTTGTTGATCTATCTATGTTTGATGATGATACTTTTGACGCTGTACTTTGTTTAGGTCCCCTCTCACATTTAATTGAGGAGGAAGACAGAGAAAAAGCTGCAAATGAACTTGTAAGAGTTGCTAAGCCGGGAGCTTACCTTTTTATTTCAGTAATTGGTAAGTATGGTGTTTTCAGAACCATTCTACAAAGATATCAATATAATCTAGTCGATCCATCTCACCAAGAACTATTTGAGAAGGGTATTCACCGTAAGGAGTGGCATAAAGATCTCTCGCCTGAAAAAGGGTTTACAGATGCATATTTTTTCCATCCAGAGGAGTTGAAACAGCTTTTTGAAAGTAAAGGAGTTGAAACTGTGGATATGGCTGCTTGTGAAGGGCTGTCAGCTCATCTTCAAGAGGAAACTAATAAACTGTATGAAGACAAAGAGAAATGGGAAAGGTGGGTGGAGATTATTCTTCAAACATGTAATGATCCGTCAATCATTGGAGTAAGTGAACACATACTCTACATAGGTAGAAAGAAATAATTTGTTTTGCTCATTTTAACTGAGTTAAGTTGTTGTGTTATTGTATGGAAGTGGTAGTATGGTTGTGAAGATTGAAATGTTTGGTTTGAAGTTGCCTGAAATCAAACCTGGAGACGATTTAGTTAGGTTGATATTGGATGAAGCTTCACGAACAGCTGGT
>JAUQZC010000143.1 GCA_030587435.1 Candidatus Baldrarchaeota archaeon
AAAAAGTCGGATGAATAGGCATAAGCCTTAAAGGAGACCGGTTCGCCTATAACGCCTTGATCCAGCAAATTTTTCGCCTTCTTGAACGAAACGGAGAAACGCCTCATATACCCAACCATGTTGACGCCGCCAAATCTGCGAGCTAGCTCGGAAATTTCCTTTGCCTCTTTAAAGTTTGATGCAAGTGTCTTCTCCACAAACAGGTTATAGGCAACTTTACTTTCGTAGAGGCTTTTAACAACAGGAAAATGTGAACTTATAGGTGTAGTTACATAGACAGCATCTAAATCCATCTGGCAAAGCTTCTCAACATCGTCAACGACGGTAACACTCTTTAAAATCTTCCTCAAGAACCTCCTAATTAAACCATTTTTTTCGCATACAGCCACAAGCTCGGCTTCAGATAGGGCATTTACTATACCCGCATGTAACATGCCCATCTTTCCGAAGCCGACAACTCCAATTCTTAACTTTTCAACTCTCAACTCAAACACGCATAAGAAAGCATTCGAAAACGGACATATATTAACGAGATTCAGCCTAGGAAACAGTCATGTTAAGCCATAATCCAACGAAGCGCCCATGATATTCAAATTGGCTGTTAATGTCATTATAAAGCCAAAGTTCGAAAAAGAGGAATCCGTAGCATCCTCTCCTCGTCGCATTCCATTCAGCAACATAACCAGACAAATCTAATAGAACATCATTTAACTCTAGCCTTTCAAATTCAATCCTAGAAAGATTAGCATCATAAGTATAATCGATGGAGAAAGTTAGAGAAATCTCCCAAACTTCTTCATCAGCTACAAAAGCGGTAATGTTGAAAAGTGACGTTAAATTACTCGGAACCCGTTCTTCTATTGGGCCAAAACTTGTCGGCGCAGGCTGACTTTCATTCCTAAATTTAACTTGAACCACATAATAAGCGCAGTAGCCCAGATGGTTCCCAATGCCTAAATAAATAGTGTACTCGTTGTTTTTTGTAATGTTAAAAGGATAGTTTTCAGCCCTGTGATTTTCGTCTAATATCCAAAGCTCGGTGAAGAACTCCGTTCTTGGATAAACCAGGATTCTGCTTAGCGCTGGAGAAGCTACAATTAAGGCTACAATAAATGTAATGATAAGAAAAGTAACACTATAATCCTCAACCCTTATTCTTCTACCTCCAATTACGCGCTTCCTTTTGAGCAACATCCAAAGGCTAAAGCTTACCACGATAACTGAAACTGCCCCCACAATTGAACCAACAAAATTAACCATAAAGTCCCAGCGTCCATGTCGGTTAGCTTCTTCCTTTAAACCATTAGCTTCTTCAACGAAGTTTTCCAGCATAATTTGGCTTTCATTTGCTAAGCTTACAGCTGAGTTGTAATTCTCTTTTTTGAATGCTAAAACAGCCTTGGAGTAAACTTCACCAGCTTCATTTAATCTATTCAATAGGTCAGTGACGTTAGCTCCGGCTTTCTGCGCGTCTGCTGCAGTCTTATAACATTCAACAATGACTCTATGCGCAGAGTTTACAGCGTTTTCAGCGTCTGTTCTGGCGTCTGCAAGGACAATGGAAGTTAAATCCGTCATACAAAAGATGAGAAAAATCAACATCAGAAGGAATAATTTTAGTCTAGGCATTAAGATTCATCCCAGCGTTCTATGGGGCCTCGCACATCTGTTCAAGAACTTGCCTTTCAAACTTTATCACACTTAATTCCCTGTTGATTCTTGAAACTTTTTTAGAATAACTTTCAAATTTTTCTAGAAACAATCTGCCTTTTTCCGTAATCTCATATTCGTCACCGTTGTTAACGATCAGCTTTGCCTTAATTACTTTAGCTAAGTACTTCTCAAGCAAACTGTAGCTGAGGTTTGCAAAGTACATTATCCTAGTCTTTTTTGCACCGTCTTTTGCAGCCTTCAAAATATCTGCTATAATTTCTAATCTACTTCTATATCCCAACGAAAACACCTACTTGATTTAAAAATAATTTAAAAACTGTGGAGCCAGCCTCTACCGCCTTTCTTCAACTGCAGTTTCTTTTCAGGCTTCGGGGCTTCATACGAAGCCTTACGCAGAGATTTGGTTTTTTTAAAATAAGTTTTTATGAATCTTCCCCACCCGCCAACACTTGGATGAGGCGGCGAAATTAGGGAGGGATGCGTAATATTGAAGTTTTCTGCCCAGCTCTTAACTATTTCGGAAAAATTTGGAGGTTTATAACTTCTAGTTGCAACAATAACCGTTCCACTATCGAGGAATAGTAATGGATAGTTCTTTATGGCTACTCCTTCTCCCTTGTATCTATCGTCGAATTTTTCTCGCCAAAGTTTTTTCCATTCTTCTTTCAGCCTTTTTCTGAACTCGATCCATTTCTCAATATTCGAAGCTATCAATACTCCCTCCCTGGTCGGAAGCGGAGAAGAACAATCCTGAAGTATCCTTCCTTCTCCCAGCTACTAAGTATTAAACGGGTCCCGTATTTAAATGGATAAGAATGAAAAATCTATACGAATCTTCTATAAAATTCATTAAATGTTCTAAATATGGATAAGATTTCGTCTTCACAAAATGCTTTGAACCGGCTTAAATATAGAACATAAACGCGGAAAACATAGAATTCTTAGGAAATCTACTGTATTAAAGCTTCTTATGCATTTAAATGAGTCTAATTCCAACCTTTAGTCGAAACGCATATGAGAAAAATTGATGCGCTTCTTCAAATTATTAGAAACTTCGAATGGCATAAACTAAGCGAAATTGCTGAAAAACTTGGGGTTCCGGAGGAACGCTTAAAGAAGGCAATAGTGCTTTTGGCTCAACAAGAGATAGTTAAATACGATGCAGAAACAAATACTGTTGCACTAAATCCTGAGTGGAAATTCTTAGTAGAAGACTAGTACAACTTAGCCTGGTAATAATTTCGCCACCTCGTCTAAAGCCTTCAATAACCTTTTACCCTTCTCAGAAGTCTTATACAGAAAACCATTTTTAGACTGATGTTTAATCTTCACCAACAAGCCGTGATTCAAAAGCTCATTCATATATCGATTAAAACATTGAAGATTCATGTTACAACGATACATTATTCTAGTCTTGCTCCGGGGCACAATTGCCTGAG